>JBFJYU010000026.1:0-17780 GCA_041622435.1 Thermoplasmatota archaeon
CGGCGGCGTCGTCGGAGGGTGCCACAGGGCTCGCGGGGGCGGAGTCCCCCGTGCCGTCCGATGCGGTACTGGTGTCGCCGGACTCGGGTGGCGGCGAGCTGTCGCCGGCTTCCGGGTCGTTGGGATCGCCGCCCCCTCCGCTGTCGCCGCTGGCGTCGGCCGTGTCGTCGCCTTGACCTTCGGCCGCGGCCCGTTCATCCGTAGCACCCATGGCATCCTCGGCCGGGAACGTGCCCGCCTCCTTGCCGGCCCCGCGCAACTGGTTCTCCTGCCACCAGAACCCAAGCGCGCGGCCAAGCATTGCGACACCGCCGCCCGCAGCGGCCACGGACAGGGCCAGCAGCACGGAGAAGGCGGTTGACGCCTCGGGGTTGAGGAGCGTCTGGCCGCGCCACGTGAGTTCGTAATAGATCCATTTGCGGCCTTCGTCGAGTTTCTTGACGAGGCCGGAGGCCACCAGGACCTGCAAGTGCTCGTGGACGGTTGCCTTGTTGAGCTCCAGGTCCCTCGCGAGTTCGGACAGCGTTTTGCGTCGCTCGCCGAGGGCCCGCAGAACCGACAGCCGGCTTTCACTGGCGAGGGCCTTGAACGTCTCGAGGTCCAGGACGACCTTGCTCACGGCCATGTATGCGCCGCAACCGCGCATTAACCGTTTGGAGATCGTTGGGCCATCGCCCACCGGCGGCTGGGGCAGCGCCGGAACCCCCCGGCTCCGGCCCCGGCGTTGGGGGTCATCGCGGCTGGGTCAGCGCCGCCACCACGGCGCCCAGGCCCTCCTCGTTGTTGCGCAGCGCGTGGCCCATGCCGGGCAACGACTCCACAGTCACGTTGGCTCCGCCGGCTTCCAGCACGCCGGCATAGTGGAGCGCGTGGGCCACGGCCCCGGATGTGTCGCGTTGGCCAACAACGAAATGGACGCGGGTTTGCGGACTCACTTGCCCGCCGGGTCCGTCGAGGGAATCCTGGTGCCATCGGTTGGCCCATGCCCAATCGTCGCTCTCGCACGGGCCTGGAACGGGGCCGCCATAGAGGCTGTCCACGGCGGCGGCCGCTGCGGGGGACTTGAAGAGCTCCGGGGCCGCCAAGCCGGGGAGGCACGCGGCATCGAGGTCGGAAAAAGGCGGCCCGCTGGACAGAACCGCCGCGTCCAGCAGGACGTCGGCGCCATGGAAGGTCATGGCGTACGCGCCAGCCGCCGCCCCGGCGCTGCTGCCGGTGAAGCAAAACCCGCACGCCCCGGCGGAATCAGGAAGGCCGAGGGGCTGGTACAGTTCCTGGTGAATCCACGCCAAGACGGTCGCCGGACGACAGGCGAGTGCGCGGGGGCCCGGCAGGCCGTCATGGTTGGCCAGCCACCCGTGCTGCCAGCGAATCTGGACGGTGGACAGGCCCTCTGCATGGAGTTGCCCGAGCGCCTCTTGGCTGGCCGGCGTCGAGGCCCAATAACGCGTCCCCAGAGTCCCTGCGTGCAACACCACCAGGCCCCGCGGTTCCTCCACCTGCTGGATCGCGACGTAGCCGCGCGCCGGTCGGCCCGTCTCGGGGCAGCGAACCACAAAGGCCTGGCATTCGGCGCCGGCCGGGCACATGGAGTCGCTCCGATGGGCGAGGCGAACCTGACCTGGGTCGGCGGCGCCCTGAGCCCCGTAGCCGGCGGTGACGGCGAGCAGCAAAAGGACGACGCCTGCGGCGCGGATCATGGAGGACCGCCCCCGCCGGATCTCCGCGCCCGCGCGCTGCCTGGCGCCTGGATGCCGCCACCGTCGCGCGCCGGCGCTGGGCCTAGGGGGCTTTGGCCGTGGACGAACGCGTGCGAATCCACGATTGAAGCTGCCCCGAAGGCGGGGTAAGCGTCGCTTTTTTGGACCTGGGGACAGCAACCCCCCTGGCCTAGCGCCCCTTGGCGTCAACCCGCTCTGGGCGCTACGGCCACCGCGTCCTGGGCGGCTTCACCACTGGTGGGGCCCATGCCCCTAGCGTGTCAGGGCCTCCACGACCCGCGCCAGCCCGTCTTCGCTCGTGTGCAGAACGTGCCGCATTCCCTCGACCACCTCCACTGTCACTGCCGTGCCGTTGCCTTCCAGCATGTCGGCGTAGTAGAGCGCGTGCTCCACGGCGCCGGTGCGGTCAGCGCCGCCCACGATCACGCGCACGGGCGCGGTGTGCGTCCAATCGCCGCCGGGGGCATCCAAGCTGTCGTTGGTCCATGTGGGCCGCCAAGATTCGGCGTTGGTCTGGCAGGGCCCGTTTCGGCTGAAGCCGTAGAAGTGGTCGATGTGCCGCGAGCCACGGCGGCCGAATTCAAGGTGCTGCACCCCATCCGATTCCAGGCACGCGGCGGTCAGGTTGGTGACGGGAGGGCCGCTGGCGAAGACGACCCGGTCAAACAGGTCGTCGAGCCCATAGCGCGCCATGGCGTACGCGCCCGCCAGCGCCCCGGCACTGGTTCCAGCGTAGCAGAAGCCGCAGGTAAGGTTGGTTTGCTTGCCCGCGGTACCGTTGGCCGGCGGCGAAAAGGCCGGGGCCGCCGGGTGTACCGCGCCGTTTGGGGCGCCGGCCGTCCCGTCGGTCGTCCACCTGGGCGCTGGGGCCACGTACACGTTCTCGTATGCCCACTGGATCGCTGTGGCCGGCCGGCACGCAAGCCCGTCGGGCCCGGCAGGCGGGCTGCCCTGGGCGCCGGGGCGGCTCCAGCCGCCCACCCAGCGCATCTGAACGGTGCTCAGGTTGGCTTCCCACAACTCTCCCAGCGCGTCGGTGGCCTCGCTTGTCTTGGCCCAGTAGCTGTTGCCGCGCGCTCCGTCGTGCAGCACGACGACGCCGCGCGAGTCGTTGGCCTCATGGATGGCGAAAAACGCGGTGAGCGGCCGCAGCGCCGGGCATGTCACCGTGAAAGCCAGACATGCATGGTCGTCTGGACACGCAGGATCCTCGGCGTCAATGGGCTCGATCGTCCCAAGGTCCTCGCCGAGCCGCGGGGCGCCGTCGGCCGGTTCCTGCACGAGCGCCGCCACCAGAAGAAACGGCAGTGCCATGACTGCGATTTTCATCAGCCATCACAGCGTCAGTTTCACCTCCGCACGGGTGTAACGGGATCGTTTTGGCCGGCTAGGGGCGACGCGGGTGCAAACGCGGGGCCCTGCCAGTGCGGCGTGTCGGGCGTTACCGGGGCGCCGCGTTGGATTCAATTCGTGGCGATCAAGGACGCCGCGACGGCGGCTGTTCCCTGTGGGCTGTGCTGGACCGTGTGGCCCATTCCCGGAATGAGGTCCACGTCCACATCGGTGCCGTGGGCCACCAGCACTTCCGTGTAGTGGCGGGCGTGCGCCACCGCTCCGGTGTCATCGTCTTGCCCCAGGATCAAGTGCATCCGGGTTGGGTGGCTCCAGTCGCCACCCGCCCCGTCGAGGCTGTCGGCCCGCCAGCGCGGCTCCCAATCGCGGTCGCCGCGCACGCAGGGGCCGGGGTAGTCGCGGCCGTATTGCTCGTCGATGCGGGCGGCCGCAGTGGCGTCCAGACGCACGGATCGCCGGCCGGCGTCGTCCAGGCACGCGCCGTCGATGTCGGAGAAAGGTGGGCCGCTGGTGAGCACGGCGGCGTCCAGCCATTCGTCGGCCCCGTAGAAGGTGAGCGCGTAGGCCATGGCGGCGGCGCCGGCGCTGTTGCCGGTGTAGCAGAACCCGCAGATGCCCGGGGCGGCATCGATGGCCATGGATTGGTACAGGTTCTCGTGGACCCAGTGCACAACCGTGGCGGGGCGGCAGGCGAGCAGTCGCGGCCCCGCCTCGACGCCGTCGGACGCGGTCCAGCCCGCCACCCAGCGAATCTGAACCGTGGAGAGTTGGTTGGCGTGGAGGGTTTCGAGGGCCGCCCAGGTGTCACCGGTGCTGGCCCAGTAACGTGCCGCCGGGCCGCCGCCGTGGAGGACGACCATCCCGCGCGCCGCCGCGACGTCATGGATGGCCAGGAAGCCGCGGGCGACGCCGCCGGTGCCGGGGCACTGGACGCGAAAACCTTGGCACGTGGCACCCTCCGGACAGGAGCGATCGGGGCGGTCCATCAGTTGAAAGTCTCCCATTTCGGCCGGGCTTGCGGCTGCGGCGCTTGGCAATAGCGAGGCGCCGGCTAGGAGAAGGAGGACGAAAGGGAGTGCTTTCACAGGGCTACCTCGGAGTCCCTTGGGGGTAAGCGACGCTGTTTGGGGACTGTGGCTGGTAGGCCGAGGCCCCCGCAGCACCTGCGGCGCCGGGTGAAGGGCGGACGGCGGTGCTCGAGGCGCCCGGACCACAGGGGCCCTGAGGTCGTGGCCCGATCGCGGGTCAGGGCAGTGGGCTACGAGAGGTTGCCCAGCAGGGTGCGCAGGCCCGATCGGGAGTCCTGGATCGTATGCCCGCCGCCAAACTCGTACTCGGTGACCTCCGTGCCGGTCGCCCTCACGTGATCGCCCCAGAGGGCTGCGTGCGCGGGGGCGCTGGTCGGGTCCCGGTCGCCCCAATACAGGTGCACCTCGGTGTCGAAGGAACGCGCCGCTTGCGGCCCAAGCAGGCTGTCGCTGGCCCAGCGGGGCGCCCAACTCGCGTCGCTTGCATCACAGGGGCCCCCGGCCCCGTAGCCGTACGACCGATCGATGGTCCGGATGCCAAAGTCGGAGGTGCGATAGGGGTCATCCTGGCCGGCCAGGCAACCGCGGACGACGTCTGCCAGCGGCGGGCCGCCGGCCAGGTGGACCTCGTCAAGGTACCGGTCGGCGCCGTGGAAGGCAAGCGCGTACGCGGCTGCCAGACTGCCGGAGCTGCTGCCGAGCCAAACCATCTCGATGCCGCCGCCGTGGCGCCGCTCCAGCGCGCCGAATTCCCGGTCGTGCAGCCAGGCGATCGCCGTGGCCGGGCGGCAGGAGAGGGTCCGCAGGCCGTTGTCATCGCCGGAGCCGGCGGTCATCCAGTTGCTGTCCCACTGGATCTCGACCACCTGCGTGCCGCGCGCCGTCGCCCTGGAGACGAAGGCCTCGCCCAGGCCGTACTCGCTCCACCGGGCCTCGCCGACGCCGCCGCCGTGGGCGATGAGCAGTTGGCGCGGTTCGCCGGCGGGGTGGCGCGTGAGTGTGCCCGTAGACGGCTCGAGGCCGGGGCATTCGACGCTGAACGTGGCGCAGCGCGCGCCCGTTGGGCAATCGTCGGCGGCCCCGGTGATCCTGAAGTCTCCCAGGCCGGCTGGTGCGCCAGCGGCCGCATGCGGAGCCAGCAAGGCCAGGCAAAGGAGGCTGAGGGATCGAAGCGTGACCGTCTTGGATGGCATTTCGGCACCACCTTTTCCTCTTCCTCTAAGGGGCTGTTGCAACAACTATTAATTGATGAATTCCGCCGGCCGCCGACAGCGCTCTTAACAGAGGTGAACGGCGTCACAAAAGGCCGGACTATGGGGCATTTTGGCTTGTTCTCCAGCGGGCCTTTTGGCCAAACAAATATTTGATTTTGGCTGGCTGCCGGCCTCCGGGCCAAGCACGGCGCTTAAACCGAAGCGTGGACGCCGCGCAGCCGCGTGGCCGGCAGCATCGCGCCGTCCAGCCGCTTGGGCCGGTCCGACACGCCGTCCAGTTGCATCAGCAGCGCCGGCAAGTTGCCCGCCAAGGCCACTTCCTCCACGGGTCCAGCCAGATCGCCGCCCTCGATCAGCCACGCGTTGGGCGCCGTGATCGAGAACTCCCCCGTCGTCGGGTTGGCCGTGTGGGCTCCCAGCACGGACTCGACCAGCAGACCGTCGTCGACGCCGCCGATGAGCCGGTCCATCGGCATCGTCGCCCGGGCCTCCAGAACGAGGTGGTGAACGCCCGTGGAGGGGAGCGCCTTGAACGAGCTCCGTTGCGCGCTCGCCGTCGACGGCTGCTGATGGTCGTGGCCGTCCCACGAATCAAACAGGAACGTGCGCAGCACCCCGTCCTCCAGGATCGGAATACGGCTGGTGGCAAGGCCCTCGGCGTCAACAGGCGTCGTGCCGAGGCCACCAGCGCGCCGTGGATCGTCCGCGATCGTCACGCCGCTGGCCGCCACCCGCTCGCCGAGGTGTTCACTCCAGAACGTTTTGCCCCGCATGGCTTCGTCGCCCATGGCGCCATCGACCACGGTGTCCAGCAACTCCGAGAACGCATCGGGCAGGAACACCACGTCCAGTTGGCGGCCCGAGGCGAGGGATTGGGGATTGCGGAGCGATAGCGCCTTGCGGCCGGCCTCCGCGCCCACCGCGTGGGGGTCCAAACGTCCGGCGTGGACGCCGTCGCCCTCCCAAACGGCAATCGCGCTGTCGCCGTCCTGCAAGATGGCCGACACGCCAAGGGAGGTCTCGGTCGCCCGATCCCAGCACGCGGCGCCGCGGCTGCTGGCCAGGGCATCGACGCCGGCGGCGAGGCTCGCCCCGCCTCCCGCGACGACGGCATCGGGACACGATTCCCGCACGCCCTGGAGCAGGTCACGCACGTGTTGAACGGCCCGCGCCGGCTCCAGTGCGGCCACGTCGTCGTCCCAGCGCCCCGGCAGCTGCGCGGCGGCGCTTCCCGGCTCCGGCAGACGGTAACCCTTGTTCGGCGCGATGCGGGCCTGGCGAAGGGCCTTCTCGACGGCCCCCGGCACATCCGATTCGGCGGCGAAGTAGGCGAATCCAAGGCGGCCCCGGGACACGACGCGCAGGGAGCCGCCGGAGCGGCGCCGGTGGCTGCAGGCGGCCAGGGAACCCCGCTCGATATCGAGGCTGATGGACTCGCCCGCGCTCCAGTAGCACTCCGCCTCTTCGGCGCCCCGCGCCACCGCTTTCTCGACAGCGCGCTGCGCGAGGCCCAGGAGTTCCGGCCCCTCGGGCAGGCTGGGCATCAGGCCGCACCCCCCACGAGACAGTCACGAATGCGAACCAGCGGCCCACCGTCGCACACGGGAACCCATTGGCCCTTGCCGCAATAGCCCGGGTCGCCGAGGTGCTGCACGTCGCCCAGCGCCTCGATGGCGTGCAGCGTCTCCAGAACGTCGCCGGTGAGGCTCACGTCGCGCAGCGGCTGCGTGATTTCGCCGTTCTCAATCCGGTACGCCTCCTGCGCGTTGAACAGGTACGTGCCGCGCGCCGTGTCCACCTGCCCGCCGCGGCTGCCGACGCAGTACACGCCGTCACGGATGCCCTCGAACACCTCGGCCTCGGGGGTATCGCCGGCGTCGATGAGCGTGTTGCTCATGCGCACCAGAGGCCGGCTGCCGTAATTCTCGGCGCGCGCGGACCCGGTCGGCTCCCGCCCCAGTTCGGCAGCATGCTCCCGATCGCACAGGTAACCCGTCAGAACGCCGTTTTCAACCAGCGTGCGGCGGCGCCCTGCCACTCCATCGTCGTCGTACGGGAACGAACCGAACGCGCCCTCGACGCCCGAGTCGTCGTGGATCGACAATCCGGAGACACCGATGCGCTCCCCGATACGGTCGCGGAAGCACGACTCGCCGGCCACCACGAGGTCAGCCTCAGCCGCGTGCCCCACCGCCTCATGGGCGAAGACGCCGGCCAGCTCACCGTCCAGAACGACCGTGGTGCGGCCACCCGGCGCCGCGGGGGCCCCCAGCGCCTTCACCGTCGCCCCGGCCACGCGGCGGGCCTTCTCGATGGGGTCCTCGATGCGAAACGCCTCGAAGCCACGAGTCGCCCCAACCCGGGTGCCCCGGCCGGCGAGGTGGCCATCGCGCCGGGCCGTGAAGTGGATGTCCGCCACGCTGCGGGTGAGGCCCCACTCAATGTCGGTCCCGTCAGAGTTGAACAGCGTCTTGCGAATCGTCACGTCGGCGTAATTCGTGGTCACGCTGCGAATCTCTGGATGCTCACGTACGGCGTGGTCCATGTCCCTCAGTAGCGCCTGTTTCTCCGCCACGTCCACGTCGCGCGGATCCACCTTCGGCCGCCAGATGCGCCGGGCCTTCACCACCGGCGCGTCGGCCAACCGCACCGGCGTCTCCCGCTCGGCGGCCCGCGCTAGGCGAACCGCCTGCTCGATGGCCCGGTGCCACGAGCGCGTGCCCAGGTCGTTGCTGCTGGCAAACCCCCACGCACCGTCGGCGATCACGCGCAGCCCGAACCCCGAATCCACGCCGGAGACCGCCTTGCGCAATTCGCCGTCCTCGACCTCCATCCGGTTCTCCTCGGTCGTCTCCAGACGTACCTCGGCAAAGCTGGCACCCAGTTCGAGGGCGCGGCGAATGGCCTGCTCGGCGTCCACGTCGGACCCACCGGGGGGCGGGCGTTAGCCCTTGTGCATCGGTGCCGCTAGATGCGCATCTGGCCAACCTTGGCGCCGCCGGGGTCCGTGTTGACCAGCAGGACACTGGTCTTGTCGGCCCGGAAGTTGCCCGCCTTGTCGTAGGCGACGGCGAACACCTCGTGGGTGCCCGCCTTCTCGTCGGCCAGCGGCCACGACCACGTGAACGGGGCCTCCGTGTCCACGGCTCGGCGAACACCGTCAAGGCTGAACTCGACGCGGTCGATGCCGCTGCCGCCGTCCACCGCGTGAACGCCGACCGGGAAGAACTGCCGGTCACTCACGATGACCGCGTAGAACTGCGCCGGAGTCGGCAGCATCTGGTTCGCCACGTAGATGCGCCCTGCGTCGGGTTGGTTGAGCAAGAGACTCGGCCGCCCGGTGTCGATGCGCACCATGGTGCTGCCAATGGGGCTCTCGTTGCCGGCGCGGTCGCGAGCCTTGTACTCGAACAGGTGCTCGCCATCGTCGCTGATCGTGACGGAGTTGCGGTAGGGTTTCCAGTCGCCGCCATCGATCCGGTACGAGCGGGCCGCCACGCCGCTGAGGTCGTCTGCGCCGGCCACGCGGACCGTGGCGTCGCCAACGAACCAGCCGTTGTCGCCCTGCGATCCGCTGACCGTGGCGCTGGCCGTGGGGGGGACAGTGTCGATTCCGACGACCGCCGAGCGCACCGGCTCGCGGTTGCCCGCGTTGTCGTAGCTGTGGTACCGCAGGGTGCGAAGACCCTCGGTCTCCAGGCGTACTGTCTGGCCCGTGTAGGGCTCCAGCGCGCCATCTTCGGCGGCGAACATCGTGCTGGCGACGCCCGTGGCCCCAGTGCCCAGGTCAACCGCCTGAAGTGAAATGTCAACGGGTTCCGTGAACCACATCTGGCCCGGCGCGTGGCCGTCTGCCAGCAACTCCGTGACCGGCGCGAAAATATCCTCCACGACCCCGAGGGCCCGGTCAATCCCGATGGCGCGGTTGCCAGCGACGTCGGTCACAACCGTCGTGCCGCCACCCGGCCACTGGACCGTAATGGAATCGGCTTGCGTGGCGCTGCCGAGACCAAAGGAAGCAGCCAACTCGTTTTGCGACAGGTAGCTGGTACCAGTCTGGATCTCCCGGTACTGTTGCTCGCCGCCGACATCCAAGGTGATCCGGGCGCCGACACCGAAGGCGTTGGAGCCGGGCTGGAAGAGCGAAATGCGCAGCCAGTTGTTCTCCAGGTTGGAGGCCCGGAGCAGGGTCGCGGTGGCATTGCCCTGGTTCACCAGAACGACATCGGTGTCGCCGTCGACGTCATAATCCGCGAAGGCAGCGCCGCGCGTGGCCTCGAGAATCTCCAGGCCCGCGCCCGAGTCGTCGGTGATGTCGACCCATTCATGGTCGCCAGGTCCCGTGGCGCCCTCGTTGCTCCAGATCATGGTCTTCTGGCCATACTCCAGGTTCCACTCGGTGTGTCCGTTGGCGGCCACGATGTCGAGGTCACCATCGCGGTCCACGTCAACGAAGGCCGTTCCCCAGCCAACCGCGTCCCGCGCCGTGGTGAGGTCATCCTCGCCGCTGCGGTCCTCGAAGGTGCCGTCGCCGAGGTTGCGGTAGAACCCGTTCTCCTCGCGATGGTAGTGCGTGAAGAACAGGTCCGGGTAGCCGTCCGCGTCGTAATCGCCGCTGGTGACACCCATGCCGGCGAGGCTGTTGGCGAGGCCGGCGTCGTCGTCCTCGGTGAACGTGCCGTCGCCGTTGTTGACGTAGAAGTCGTTGGGAACCTCGTCGTTGGCCACGTACAAGTCCGGGTCGCCGTCAAGGTCATGGTCGAACCAGACGACTCCCAGGCTCTTGCTGCCGTGCTCATCACTCGGGTTGCCTGCAACGCCAACGTCCTGGGCGACATCCACGAAGGTGCCGTCGCCCTCGTTGCGGAACAGGAAGTTCATCTGCGCGACGTGGGAGATGGGTCCGCGCCCCAGATCGTCCAGAGTGGTCTCGACGTAGTTACCGACGTACAGGTCAAGGTCGCCGTCCAAGTCGTAGTCGGCCCAGGCGGTCGAGGTGCCCATGCACTCGTAGTCGAAGCAGAGGCCATCTGTGACCAGGCCGGCGGCCTCGGTCACGTCTGTGAAAACGGCGTCGCCGTCGTTGCGGTACAGTTCGCTGACGCCAAAGCCGCTCACATAGACATCCAGGTCCCTGTCGCCATCGTAGTCGGCCAGGCTGCACCCGTAGCCCCAACTGGGGCTTTCCAGTCCGGAGCCAATGGTGGCGTCCATGAAGCCACCCCGGCCGTCGTTCAGGTAAAGCGCGTTGAGCGGGTCAACCAGGTGGTACCAGTCCTGCACGAACGGGTTCTCCGGGTTGAAGCGCTGGTTCACCAGGTACAGGTCGTCGTACCCGTCGCCGTCCAGGTCACCCCAGCAGGCGCCGCCGCCCATGATCTCCGGGAAGGCTGGCCAGCCGTCGGTGAGCTCGCCGTGGATCTCGCCGGCCATCTGGAAGTCGATGCCGGCCTCCTCGGTGGCATCATTGTATTGCACGTAGGCGCCGGTGGGCGCCGCGAGTAGAAGCACCACCACGGCCGCGAGGGTGCTTTGGCCACCTCGCCGGGCAACGCTTGCATGTTTGACTTCGTTTCCAACCACTTTGACCATAGGACCAACCTCGTGCGCCGACGCTGGGTCGGCGGCATGGTCGTACGGCTGGTTTCACTTGTAAACTCTTGTCCCCCGCCGGCGCGGGTCGCCGCTCTCGGGGCCGGCCACCCCGGCTCCCGCAACGGTCACCATAGGATCTTCGGCTGCCTTCGGGCTCATGGATGACAGCGGTTCGACCCCAAACCTCATGAAAGAAAATGGGGATCAAGCGAACCGGTTGGAGGTTTCTCCGTTGGTAGCGTCGCGTGTCCCCCGTTCCGTCTTGGTTGTTTTACTCCTGTGTGCGTCGAGCCTTTTGGCTCCGCTGGCTTCCGCTTGGACGCCGCCGCCTGCCGAGTTCCCTGACGTCAGTCCCGGCTCCGGCATTGACTTCCCGGTCATGAAGTGGGAGCCGTCGCTGGGCGAGGCCCAGAGCCTGCGGGATGTGCTGCCCGCCGGCGGCGCCGCCGCGGCTGACTACAACCGCGACGGCTTCCCGGATCTCTTCGTGCCGAACCCCGGCTATGTCAGCGAGGACCTCAACGAGGCACGGCAGCCCCTGTCGCGCCTCTACATGAACGACTGGTCGAAGAACACGGGGGGGCCCGAGGACATCGAGGGCCTCGTCGGCGGCGACGAGCGGTTCTTCGACATCACCGGCCTCGCCGGCATCGATGTGCGCGGCGGTGCCTACTCGGCGTCCTGGGGCGACGTGGATGACGATGGCTGGCCGGACCTCTTCGTGGGCGGCGTCGGCATGGCGCGCCTCTTCCTCAATGACCGCGACGGCACCTTCACCGAGATCACGTCCGCCTCGGGCCTGCCTCAGGATGGCCTCGTGCTCGGTGGCTCGTGGGGCGATGTCGACAACGACGGTCTGCTGGACCTCTATCTGGTCCGGTTCACGGGCGACGACCCTGAGTTGCAGGCGCCTGACCTGCACCAGGCCACGGGTTACGCCAACGCGCTGATGCGGAACCGCGGCGACGGCTCCTTCGAGGATGTCACCCCGGCCGCCATGGCGGCGACCGCCCGGCGCTCAACCAGCGCCACGATCGTCGACATGAACGGCGACGGCTTCATGGACATCTACGTCACCAACTACGGCGAGGGCGCCGAACTGTGGCGCGGCCGCTCCGATGGCGACTTCCGCGAGCGTGCGGCCAACGTGGGCATCGGCGACGGCGCCGACGCCACGTGCCAGGCCTGGGAGGACATTGACCGCGACGGCGACCTCGACCTCTTCGTGGCCCACGAGGCCGGCGAGCGCGACGGCCTGTGGCTGGGCAACGGTGCGGGCGTCTTCACGAGCGCCGCCGATGCCCTTGAGCTTCCCACGCGCGGCAGCGGCTGGGGCTGTGCGGTCTTCGACTTCGACAACGACGCGGACATGGACATCTTCGTCGGCCACGGCGCCGCCGATGGCGCCATGCGCGAGCAGGACATGCTCCTGATGAACCGCTTGGACGAGGGCGTCTTTGCCTTTGTCGACGCGACCGAGGAGGCCGGCGACCGTGACATTGAGCGCTTCGCCTTGCTGGACACGCTCTCCAATGTGCTGGCGACCAGCGGCGTGGCAGCGGTGGACTGGAACCTGGATGGCAACGACGACCTGGTGACCACCACCAACGACGGCGACCGCTTGCGACTGTTTCGCAACATGGGCTGGGCCGTCTGGTCCGGCTCCGGTAACTACGTCAAGGTGAACCTGGAGGGTGTCACCTCGAACGCCCACGGGCTCGGAGCTGTCGTGACCGTGTCCGCTGGCAACATCGAGGTCACGCGCCAGGTCGGCTCTGCGGCTTCGTGGGGTGGCCAATCACTTCTGTCTCCGCAGTTCACGTTCTCGCGCGACGAGGACGGCAGCCTGGGTTACAAGAACGTCGCCCGGCCGGTGAGCGTCACGATCGCGTGGCCCAGTGGCCAAGTGGACAGCTATCCGCTTGAATTCAAGGTCAAGAGCGCCATCACGTTCGTCGAAGGCCAGGGTTACCGCACCGATACGCTCGCGCCGCGGCCGTCGATCCTGACGACCAGCGGCGAAGCGGGTGCCAACGGTTGGTACACGAGCGAGGACGTGAGCCTGAAGTTGCGTGCGTATGACCGCTTCATCGGTGGTTCGACGGCCACCGGCGTGTCCAGCCTGCGCTACAGCCTGGACGGCAGCAACTGGGTGACCATCGCCAGGGCCAGCACCGGAGTCGTACTGGATTTCAGCGGCGACGGCGTCCACCCGCTCTTCGTTGAAGTGCAGGATCCGGCCGGCAACCAGGCTACGATGCTGTTCCCGGTCCGGATTGACACGACCGCGCCGACGGGCCGCGTGGTGTCGCCGGCGCCCGGTGATGTGCAGGTTCTCGGTGAGAACGTGGCCAATGTTGGTCCGCTTGCCTTGGGTCGCGCCATCCTGATCACGCCCGCTGACGTCGAGGGCCCAGATGGGCCGGCCGACGGCATGGGCGGCGATGGCGGCCAAGCCATCGTGGCGACCGCGGAGGATGCCGGCAGCGGTGTCCAGGGCTTGACGTTCCAGTTGCTGCGCACCAACGGCCGCGTGGTCGGCGAGAGTCCTGTGCTGCGCCTGGCGCCGTACACCTGGAACTGGCCTTCCCAGACAGTGGCCGCCGGCGAGTACCGTCTCGTAACAACGGTTGAGGATGCTGCCGGTCACACGAGCGCCTATGCAAACAAGGTGATCGTCGTCCCCGCCGCGCCGGGGGGCATTATCGCGACGGCTCTCGAGGGTGTCAGCACGCCCACCCCGTAGGCGGAACATTCATGGGTTGAACACGATGTTCAACCCCTGGGCCGGGACCGGTCCGCCTTTTCCCAGTCGCATACGGCCGCGCCGCAACGGCGCTGGCCAACGGGAGGTTATTGGAATGAAATGGTTGGTACGCTTCAAGAAGGACGAACACGCCGCGGGGCGCCTGGCAGCAGCCGGCGTGGTTGCGTTGCTCACGATTGTTGGATTTGCAGGCACAGGGCCCGCGACGGCCTCCGGCCCCGGCGCGCCGGGAGCCGACTTCGTTGATGTCGCCGACGAATCGGGACTGGACTTCGTCTGCGAGCACTGGGCCAAGAACCTCGGCCTGTCGCCGCGGTGGTTCATTGACGTGTTCTTCTGCGCCAGCCCTGTCGTCGCCGACTTCAACGGTGACGGCTACTCGGATCTGTACTTCCCGAACACGCGGTACACGAACGAGGGCCTGAACAACGTGCGCGACCCCCAGGACGGCCTGTTCATCAACAACGGTGACGGCACGTTCACCGATGCCACGCGCTTTGCTGGCCTCGACGACCCCGGCTACTCCATGGGTGCAGCCGCCATCGACCACGACGGCGACGGTGACCTAGACATCTACGTGGCCAACTTCCGCGAGTCGCCGCTCGGCTTCAACGCCATCAACAGCCCGACGACGACGTTCTACGTCAACAACGGCGACGGCACGTTCACGCAGGACGTACCCGAGGGCCTCGTGACGGGCCCCCTGTTTGGCGCCGACGACAGCCAATTCGGCGTCGCCGTGGCGGTCGCCGACTACGACCTCGACGGGGACATGGACATCTACCGCGGCAACTACGCCCAGTACAAGATGACCAGCGGCATGCCGGCCGGCCTGCAACTGACGACGCCCGACACCAACAACCTGTACCGCAACAACGGCGACGGCACCTTCACGGATGTCACCCTGGCGGCGCAGGCGAGCATGGCGGCGGGTCGCACGTTTGCGGTCAACTTCGCCGACTTCAACGAGGACGGATTCCCGGACATCTACGTCGCCAACGACGAGAACCCGAACGAGTTGTACCTCAACAACGGCGACGGCACGTTCTACGACTTCAGCAGCGGCAGCGCCGCCGACGATGGCCGCGGTTCCATGTGCAGCGAGGCGTCCGACTTCAACAACGACGGCCACCTCGATCTCTACATGAGCCACTACGAGGCGGAGTTCAACGGCTACTACCTCGGCAACGGCGACGCCACGTTCGTGGAGAACAGCCAGCTTGGCGACCTCGGCAACAGTTACCACATCCTGGGCTGGGCCTGCCCCGCGGTCGACTATGACAATGACGGCGACCGCGACCTGTTCGTGGCCAACGGACACATGTTGCCCATCGGCGGCCAGGTGCCGGGCGGCGACAACGGATACGAGTTGCCCAACTTCCTGTTCCGCAACACCCTGGCTGAAACGGGCACGCACTCCTGGGAGGACATCACGGCGAACGCCGGCTCGGCGCTGGAGCAGCGCATCGTCACCAGCGGTGCCATGCCTCTGGATGTCGACCTGGACGGCGTGCAGGAAATCGTCGTCGTGAACAACGACGACGTTCCCGTTGGCCTCTTCAAGAACCAGGCGACCATCGACGGCCACTGGCTCAGCCTCGACCTGCGCGGCACCACCAGCAACACCTTCGGCATCGGCGCCAAGGTGAAGGTGGACGCCGATGGCGTGCTCCAGTACGCCGAGCGCATCACGGGCAACACGCTCGCCTCTGGCAGCGTCGCCCCGCTCCACTTCGGCCTCGGCGCCCACGACGGTCCGGTGACCGTGACGGTCACCTGGCCCAGTGGGCTGGTGCAGGAAGAGACCGTGCAGACGGACCGCGCCGTGCGCATTATCGAGGACGTCGGCATCCAGGAGGACACCCTGGCACCCAAGGTCAACGTCGCCCTGTCCGGCACGCGTGGCACGGACGGTTGGTGGACCAGTCCCCGCGTCAAGGTTACACTGGACGCGGTGGACCGCGGCTTTGGCACCCCCAGCGGCGTGACCTCCCTGTCCTACCGCATCGACGACGGCCCCATCAAGCCGTACGATGGCTACTTCCGCGTCCGCGGTGAGGGCGTCCACGCTGTCACCATCTTCGCCGAGGATGCCGCCGGCAACCGCGCTTGGTACCCCCTCGAAGTCAAAATCGACTCGGTGAACCCCTTCGGTTTCTTCGTTGAGCCGGAGTCTGGCAAGATGTACAGCCAGGGCCGCCCCGTGGCCGACACGCTGGATGGCTCCAACATGATCGTGGCGCCTGTCCAGACGCCCGACGCGGAGGCCCAGATGGTCGACGACTACGGCACCGGCATGGTGCAGTACGTCGATGACCAGTACGGCATCGAAGGGCTGGAATCGCCCTCGACGGAGGCAGCACTAGACGCCACCGTGGGAAGCGACGCCTTCACCCTGTTCCTGCACGGCTGCGAAGACGCCACGTCCGGCGTCGACCGCGTGGTCTTCGAGCTGGATGGCAAGGTTGGGCGCGTCGATACCCGGGCGCCCTTCGACTGGATGCTCGATCTGCGTGGCAAGGGCCTCGGCGAGCATGTCGTCAAGGCAACCGTCTACGACAATGCCGGCCTCAGCCACGAATCCGAATACCGCTTCCTTCTCGTCCCCTCAACCCAAGACGGCGTCATGGTGACGCCCGGAGGTCTCTAGCATGCGTGCACCGATTCTGGCCGCCACCGCAGGAGTGTTGCTCCTGCTCGCGGCTCCCCTGTCCGCCAGCCCGACGTACTACAACGGCGTCGCCTCATACGCACCCGGTAACGGTTACGACGCGCCGATCTTCCGGCAATTCGCCTTCGTGGAAGGCGTCGTCACCCAATACCACGTGTTGTCGCCCGAGTCGTTCCCGACGGACGCCCGGCAATCCCACATCTACCAGTTCCCGGGTTGCGCGAGCATCCGGCCGGTGATGGAGGACTTGCCCCCGATCCCCGGACACCCGCTCGGTGCCACCGACTCGCCCACCCGCGAGATCGTCAACGCCGTGCTCTTCACGGGCTGCGCCTACCAGCCTCGCAGCGACGAGGAAGTGCGGGCCCTGGCCATCGAGCTCGTTGAGACCGAGATGTACGTCAACGCGCCCATCATCCCCGCGCCGCTGGACGAGTGGACGGACGAGGAGCTGTACAACGGGCCCCCGTTCATGCCCCGGCTGACCGCCTACCAGAGCGGCGAGCCCGTGCAGTTCATCACGTACGAGGCCAGCTGGTACCCCACGTGGCTCGGCAGCCGGTTCCCCAACCAGGCGGCCGACGTGTTCATCATCAGCTACGGCAGCCTGTTCCGGACCGACTTCTCGATCCTGAACTCGGCCGTGGGCACCCCGCTGCACGAGAGCTTCGTGAGCTACTCGCCCATCTGGTCCGCCAACTGCATCGTCGATGCGGACGACCAGAAGTGCATGTTGAGCGTTAACATGCAAGATTCCTCGTACTACCAGTGCCGGTCCGTGGCCGAGTGCACGAGCATGGTCAACAGCCGCGGCAACCAAGTTGAGGTGATCAAGCCGAACACCTTCACGCACATCAACTGCCCCATGGTTGCCGTCGATCTGAACGCGGACAACTACATCGCTCCCAACGAGGAGATTCCCTTCCCCCGCTTCTGGGCCAACGGTCCGGTTATCGTCTAGAGGAGATTTGACATCATGAGCCGAATCGCGACAATTGGATTGGCCCTGCTGGTGGCGGGGCTGTTGCCTGTTACCACGACCGAAGCTGCCTGTGACCCCGAGGTGGAGGGCCATTTGCTGGCTCTACCCATCGTGGGCGCCACACCTAGCAGCTGTACCTACAACGACGAAATGATCGCCGTCGTCGATGCGCTCAACGCCGCCAGCGATGGCAGCATGGCGTACGTGCTGGTGAAGGACTTCGGGTTCCACCCGGCCATCACCCACATCAAGACCGGCGGGTCGGTCACGTTCATCTACGCCGACCTGGAGTGGGCGCAGAACCACGACCCGCGCTCCAGCGGCACCTGCCGCACCGCGGGCGCCGACCCTCTGGCCAACCCGGAATCCTGCATTCCGGGCTCCGGTGCGGGGCGCTGCTTCGATGTGTTCAACGACCAGGGCGCGTTCATGAAGAGCTCGGGCGACAC
>JBFJYU010000027.1:0-17312 GCA_041622435.1 Thermoplasmatota archaeon
CCTTGAGGCAGCCCTTGCCGGCCTCGGCGCCAAGCTGGCCACGCCGCTGCCGGAACTTGCCCTTGAACCCGTCCCCGCTTCGGCCGCCGAGCCCACGGCGGAGGTCGCCGCCGAAGCCCCGGCCGCGCTGGCTGAGGAACGGCCCCCGCCAGCAGCGGAACCGAAGCCACCGGAACCCGCGCCGGAACCCGCGCCGGAGCCCGGGCCGGAGCCCGGGCCGGAGGACCTCGAAGCATTGGCGGCGCTGGCCCGATCCATCGAGGAGGCTCAACTCGCCGACCGGGACCGCGTCGAGGCGGCCCTCGATGGCGTCGGCGATGTCCTGGCGCCGGAGGAGGCAGCGCCGGAACCGCCCGCGCCGCTGGCCGGCACGCCCATCGAGCCCATCCAGGCGCCGGCCGCCGCGCCGGAGCCTGAGGCAGCCGCGCCCGTCGTGCCTGAACAGCCCGCCGAGCTTGGGCCGGAGGACGAGGAGGCCCTAACACTCATCGGCGCCGGCCTGGCCGACGCCGCGCGGCACGACATGGAACGGGTCGAGGCCGCCCTCCAGGATGTTGGCGTGGACATCGCCGAGCCGGCCCAACCAGCCCCGCCGGCACCCCCCTTGGTCGCCGGCCAACCCGTCCCGCCCGAACCCGAGCCAGAAATCGTGACCGAAATGGCGCCGGCCCTGCCCGGTGAGGCGCCAGAGACGGCCGTGGAGCTGCCGCCGGAGCCGGTGCCCAGCGCACCCCTGGTCCCTCCAGAGCCGACGCCGGAAGACATCCAGGCGCTGACCCGCCTGGCGCGGCAACTGGATGCCCTTCTGCACGGCGACACCGTCGCGGTCGAGGCGGCACTGGAGGACGTCGGCCAGGCGCTCGGCGAGGACGTGCCGGCGACCCCGCCGCCCCAGGTCGTCGAAGGCACGCCCCTGCCCCCTCCGGTCGAGGCGCCGAGCGAGGTCGATGTCATCGCCCTCGAGCACTTGCGCGCCGAGGTCGTTGCGCTGGAGCGGATGCACCTTGACGCCGTTGAGGAGGCGCTCGGCGGCCTCGGCGAAAAGCTGGCCGACCGGGCGGCCCTGGAACACGTCGTCGTCGGCGAGCCGCTGCCGGTGGCCGTCGGCCGGGCCATCCTGGAGCAAATTGAGGGGCCGGAGATCGAATTCGAGTACGATGCTGGCGCCCGCCCCGTCATCGCCGGAGAGGTCGCGGAGGCAGCCCCGGACGCCGCCACGGGCGAGGTCGAGGCCCTCGGACCGTTGGCCCGCTGGCGCCGCTGGGTCGAACGCGTGCGCCGACCCAAGGCGCCGGCCCCCCGCGAGGTGCCCGACTGGAAGCGCCGCCTACCCCAACCCCTCGTGGAGCAGGTGGCCCCAGAGGAAGCGCTACGCGTCCAGCGCGCGCTGTCCATCTACATTGTCCTGATCCTCGCCGCCGAGCTCGTGACAGCCAACTGGCTGGGCTACGCGGCCTTCGAAAGCAACCAGATCGCCCGCATCATTGGCGTGGTCCTTCACGTCATCCTGGCCGGCGCCCTGCTGGGGCACGGTTACGTCCACGCCCGCGACGCGCCTACCCCGTTCGGTTCACTGCTGGTCGCCATGTCACTGGCGCCGCTCACCCGGCTCTTCAGCCTCGCCCTTCCCCCCGTGGACTTCACGTTCACCCAATACTTCACGCTCCTGGCCATCCCGTTGTACATCGTCCTCATCGGCATCCTGCGCGTGCAGGGCCTCGGGCTGGGCGCCGTCGGCCTGCGGCTGCCACGACCTTCCTGGCTGGGCCTGGAGTTCATGGTGATCGTCCTGTCGGCCATCGCCGGATTGGTGGAGTATTCGCTCCTGCGCCCCGACAGCCGCTTCGGCGGCTTCTCCATCGCGGCGATCGCGGCGCCGGCCGTGGCGCTCCTGCTGGTCACGGCATTCGAGGAGATCCTGTACCGCGGAGTCCTGCAGCGCCACGCGGTGCGCGTGTTCCCGCCGCAGGTCGCCATCGCCCTGATTTCACTCCTGTTTGCAGCGATGCAGGTGGGCAACCAGTCCTTCGGTGCGCTGCTCGTGGCCTTTGCCATGGGCATGTTGTACGGCAACGTGGTCCTGCGCACCCGCAGCCTCTTCGGCGTGATCGTCGGCCACACGGTCATGAACATCATCCTGTTCATCGTCGCCCCCCAGATCATCGGCTAGGCAGGGGCGCACGCCGCGCACAGCCTAGCCGCCAAATGCAGTGGCCGTCCCGTGGGCCCTCCCGCTCCCCTCGCCCGCCAGTGGCCTGGGCCACCTGGCGGAGCCTCGGCAGCCTCGGCACCCTTTTGCCCAGCGCCCCCGTCCATGAAGCGTGGCCCCGGGGACCGCGCCAGAGGTGACCGCATGCTGACCAGCGGCAGCGGCGTTCCCCAAAACGTGGTCACCACCACCCAGGACACGGTGAGCGGGCAGGGACCCCTGCTTCCTGGCCTTGAGCCCGGCCAACCGGAAAACGTCCTGATCGGACCCGACCTCGCGTCCAACCTGATTGGCGGCATCGCCATGGCCACGCTCATCCTGTTCCTGGCCGCCCGCGAGATGGTGGTGTCGTTCATCCAGCAGGAATCGCTCAACCCGGAACGGCGCGCGCTGCTCCTGCGCCTGCAATCCCTCCTGCATGGCTTGCAGGCCCCGATTGGCGCCCTGCTCTCCATCGCGGCGGTACTCATGGTGCAGGCGCTCCGGTAGCCCACAGCGCCGGCGGCCGGCGGCCGGCGCCCGGCTCGCTGAAGGTTTAAGCCACCGGTTCTTGGAGCACCTGTGAAGCGCCGTTTCGACGCCTACCCCCTGGACCTGGTGCTGCTTGGCGCAGCCGTCCTCGTGGCAGCCGTCGCTGTGGCCCTCGACCTGCGCTTCCTGCGACTCCTCGTCGGCGCACCGCTGGTGATGTTTCTGCCCGGCTACAGCCTGGTCTTCCTGCTGTTTCCAGAACGCCGCCTGCCCGACGAGGAGGCGGCCATCGGACTGCAGGGCCAGGCGGCCGAGGCCACCACGGAACAGGACCTGGATCGCCTCGATTACCAGATGCGCCGCCAGCGCGGCGTCTTGTCGGGCATCGAACGGGCCGCCGTCAGCACCGGAGCGTCCCTGTGCCTGGTGGGTCTGGCCGGCATCGCCCTGGATCTGACGGGAATCGGCGTTTTCCTCGGCACGTTCCTCGGCACCCTACTGGTGTTGTCGGCCATCTTGGCGGGCTTCGGCGTGCGCCGCTGGTACGCGGTGCCGCGCGAACGCCGGTGGGCGCTCGAATTGACGGTGACCAGCACCAGCCTTGGACGTTCCACCGGCGCCCGTGTTCTCTCGGTCGTTCTGTTGGTGGCCGCCGTCGCCGCCAGCGCAACCGTCCTCGACGCCCTGGTTGACCCCGACCCGCCGGGGCGCACGCGGCTCTACCTGCTGGGGCAACTGGGGGACCTGCGCTGCTATCCGACGGCATGGGAGGGCGGCACCTACCGGGCCAGCCTCAGCGCCTCGGAGCGCGATTGCCCGCCAGAGGTGGGCAACATCACCGTCGGCATCATCAACCTGGAACGCCGCACGGTGGACTACTGGGTACGCGCGGTGTGGTCCCAGGGATACGACGTGCTGAGCAAGACCGAACCAACGGCGGTCCTGCTGGTCGACGAGTGGAATCAAACCGTCGAACCCCACCCCGAAGCGGATCACTTCACGCAATACGGCCCCGGCGCCGAGCGGCCATTCACCGTGCCGCCCCCGCCTGGAAACGGAACGTGGCGCCTCGACATCCAGGTGTTCAAGCAGCCACCGGAGCCGGTTGAGGTGACCGGTGCCTACCTGCGCTCCGCCTACAGCCGGGCGCACATCACCGTCACGACGGACTCCCTCTAACGGGCCGGGCGGTCGCCGGGCGTCGACCAACGCTTTTAACGGTGGGCCGTAGGTGTTCGTCCAACATGCAGGTGGTCATTCTAGCGGCGGGGCAGGGAACGCGATTGCGCCCGATAACGCATGACCGGCCAAAATCCATGCTCAACGTCGCGGGGCGACCTCTTTTGCACCACACGCTGGAGAGCCTGGTGGCGCACGGCGTAACAGAGGTGGACCTGGTGGTCGGCCACGGCCACGACAAGATTCGCTCCTACTTCGGCGATGGCACAAAATTCGGCGTCAAGATCCGTTACACCCAGCAAGCGCGGCAACTGGGCCCCGGCCACGCGCTGCGCCAGGTCGAGCAACACATCACCGGCGACCTGTTTGTGGTCCTGCCGGCCGACGCCTGGTACCACCACGACCTGCTGGGCCGAATCCTGGGCGCCGGCAATCCCGCCATGGTGCTCGTTCCGGACGTGCGCTCCGGCCGCCACGGCATCCCCGTGATCCGCAAGGGCAAGGTCGTCGACCTCGAACTGCACCGACCCCTGGACTCCTCCGGCGCCAGCGGCGGCACTTACTGCCTACCGCGCCGCATCTTCGACCACTTGCAGGAGACGGACCTGCGGCTGCGTGACGCCGTTCGCCGCGACCTCGAGGTCAACGGCGGCTGGCGGCTCATCCGGGCAGAGCCCACCGAGTACCTGGACGTCATCGAGGTGCAGGACCTGCTGCGGTTGCACGAGAGCCTCATGCGCTCCATCGAGCCCTCCGTCGCCGGCACCATCGAGGAAAACGTCCAGGTGACCGGCTTGGTCCACGTCGGCGAGGGCACGACGGTGCGCTCGGGCACCGTTCTCACCGGTCCCGTCTACGTTGGCAACAACTGCCTGATTGGCCCCAACGCCGTACTCGCCCCGGGCACGTCCGTTCGCAATCACGTCGTCGTGGAGCCGTTCACGCTCATCCGGCGCTCCACCATCTTCAGCAACGTCACCATCGGGAGCCACAGCCGCATCCACGCCGCAGCCGTTGACGACGGCGCACGCATCGGCTCTGGCACCCACCTCGCCGGCCGCGAAGGCATCATGATCGGCTCCGACGCCAAGATCGGCGACGATGTCGTGGTGACCGACCACGGCCACATCGGACGGCGGGCGACCGTTGCCGATGGCCGCCGCGTAACCAATGTTCCCGACGGAGGAATGGCAGTATGAACACGCAGTCCCGCTCCTGCCGCCGCGGCCCCACGGCACCCGGCCGCCTGTCCCCCGGAGGTGCCTGAACATGTGCGGCATCGTCGGCGTTTTCGGAATCCCGGGCGCCGCCGAACTGGTTCGCGCCGGCCTGGAGCGCCTCGAATACCGCGGCTACGACTCAGCAGGCATCGCCTGGCTGGACGCTGCGGGCATCGAGGTCGTCAAGGAGAAAGGGCGCGTCAGCGCCCTGCCCCCCATCGCCTCCGGCCCGGAGACCATCGCCATCGGCCACACGCGCTGGGCGACCCACGGCGGCGTCACGGCCCTCAACGCGCACCCCCACCTGGACCCCACGCGCCGTTTCGCCGTGGTCCACAATGGAACCATCGAGGGACACCACCGCCTGCGCGCGCAACTGGAGACCCAGGGCCACTCGTTCGCCAGTGAAACCGACACCGAGGTGTTGGCTCATCTGTACGAGCGCGAGCGCCGCACCCTCGGGCCCATGGACGCCCTGGAGGCGCTGATCGCCCGCATCGAAGGATCGTGGGCGCTGCTGGTGCTGGATGCCGATGCCGGCCGCGTCGCGTTCGCCCGCCACCGCACCCCCCTGGTTTTGGGGCTCACCGACGACGCCGTGCTCATGGCCAGCGATGTCACTCCCCTCCTGCCTCATACCCGCCGCATCGTCTTCCTGGACGACGGCGACCACGGCCTCATCGGACCCGACGGCATCACGCTGCGCGATGCCTCGGGCGCCCCGAAAGCCATCGTTGCCCAGACGATCGACTGGAACGTTGAACAGGCGGAGAAGGCGGGCTACCCCCACTTCATGCTCAAGGAAATCCACGAGGCCCCCGTGGCACTCAACCAGTGCCTGGCCGGCCGCGTCCACCCGGACGCGCAGAAGGCCAAGACGGGCGTGCCCAGGGACCTGCTGGACCAAGCCAAGCGCATCCGGCTCGTTGCCTGTGGCACCAGTTACAACGCCAGCCTGATGGGCCGCGCGTTCCTGGAGGCCTGGGCCGGCATCCCGTGCGAAGCCATCGTGGCGTCCGAACTCCGGGACCGCCCCGTGACGCCTGGCGACGCGTTCTACATCGGCGTCAGCCAAAGCGGCGAGACCCTGGACACGCTGGAGGCGTTGCGCCAGGTGCAGCCCCGCGGCCACCCGGTGCTCGGCATCTCGAACGTGCAGGGAAGCAGCCTGCAACGGCTAGCCGACGAGACGATCCTGACCCGCGTCGGCCCCGAGGTCGGCGTGGCGGCAACCAAGACCCTGCTGGGCCAGAGCATCACGCTGGCGGTGCTGGCGTTGGAGCTGGCCGGGCACCGCAACACGCTGTCGGCGGGCGAGTCGACGGAGCTGCTCTCGCAGTTGGCGCGCATGCCCCGCACCGTGGAGGGAATCTTGGAGCACGAGGAGCGCTACCGCCAGCTTGGTCTGGAGTTGAGCCGCGCCCACAGCCTGTTCTTCCTGGGCCGCGGCATCCACGTGGCCACCGCGTGTGAGGCGGCGTTGAAGTTCAAGGAGATCACCTACCTGCACGCGGAGGGCTTCGGCGCCGCCGAACTCAAGCACGGACCGTTTGCCCTGCTGGACCGCACCACGCCGTGCATCTTCTTCGTGCCGACGGGCGAATTGTACGACCGCACGATCAGCGCGGTCTATGAGGTCAAGGCCCGCGGCGCGCCGGTGCACGTGTTCACGCAGGGCCCGCCGGAGGACCTGGAAGGGATCGCCGACACCGTGTTGCCGATTCCGGAGACAGATCCTTTGCTGGCGGCCATTCCGTTCAGCGTCGCGGGGCAGTTGCTGTCGTACCACGCCGCCTCGGCGCTCGGCCGCGAGATCGACCGGCCGCGCAACCTGGCCAAGAGCGTCACCGTCGAATAGGCCGCCCGAGTCCGCCGCGCCTAACGCTTGACCTGTGCTCGCAGCGGCTGCGGGGCCGGTTCGTCGTGCGCGCGCAAGCGGGCGATGGCGCGCTCCTCGGCCGGTTGATCATGGCGCTCGCCTGGCCACGGTGCCACGGGCGCTCCCGGCGGCACCTCACGGGGGTAACCCGCGACGCGGGCCTCCTCCTGGGGATCGAAGGACGCGATGCGGCGCCCATGGGACACGTACAGGCCAACATAGGGGATGAGGGCGCCGACGCCGACTAGGGTCGCCAACAGCAGCAGGCTCGCCTGGTTGTACGGCGTTCCGCTGATGGTGACGATGAACGTGGTGTCGAGGCTGATGGAGCGGTAGCTTTGAACGATGTAGCCGACGAGGCCCAGGCTCGGGATGCTTGCCATGAAGACCAGGCCGAAGCGGGCTACCGAGCCGGGCATGAGCCGCTCGAGACCGACGCGCAGTTGGTTGGGCGGGAACAGCATCAGGCCAGCCACGACCGTGCCGGCACCCAGGATGGCCAGCGCCGTCAGCAGGGGCCACGCGCGGTAGCACGTTCCAGAGATCAGGAACCATCCGGGCCCGGCACACCCTTCGGCACTGCGCACGAACGCGATGTAAAACAGGGACACCAGCGAGTACACCGCCACGAGGGCACCGGGAATGACAACGAGATCGCGCCTGCGCCGGGTTTCGGACCACGTCATGGGAGCACCACGGCGCCTAGACGCGTTGGCGCGCAAAAGCGTGATGCACCCTGGAACGCGGGGCTTGATGACCGCCCGCTCAACCGGCCATTTATAGCGCCCCGGACAGTCGCCGCCACGTGGACCCTACCGCCGCCAGCGAGACGGCACGGCGCGTCGTCGTCGTTGGCACCGGATACGTCGGCCTCGTCACCGGAGCGTGCCTCGCCAGCCTTGGCCACCGCGTGACGTGCATGGATGTCGATGCGGCCAAGATCGACTCGCTTCGCGCGGGGCGATTGCCGTTCCACGAACCGGGTCTGGATGCGGTGGTCGCCGACGGCGTGGCTGCTGGCCGGCTGGACTTCAGCACGGACCCCGCGGCCCTCGCGGACGCCGACGTGGCGTTTCTTGCGGTTGGAACCCCTGCCGCGCCGGATGGCGCCGCGGACCTGTCGTTCGTTCAGGCCGCCACGGCCACGGCTGCCGAACACCTCCGGTCCGATGCGTTGCTGGTGACGCGCAGCACGGTCCCTCCGGGCACGGGCGACGACCTGGAGGCGCAACTGGTGGCCGCCGGCCGGCGCGATCTTGCCGTCGTTTCGGCGCCCGAGTTCCTGGCCGAGGGAACGGCCGTCGCCGACTTCATGCACCCTGAACGCCTCGTTTTTGGCGGCGCCCGGGGCAACGCCATCCGGATCGCGTCCCTTTTTGAAGCCCTGCCTGAAGCTCCCCGCATCATCACCGACCGGCGCACGGCCGAGTTGACCAAGTACGCGGCCAACACCTTCCTGGCGGCGCGCGTGAGCCTCGTCAACGAATTGGCCAATTTGTGCGACGCGCTGGACGCCGATGTGACCACCCTGGCGCGCGCCGTGGGACTCGACAGCCGCATCGGCAGCAAGTTTCTGCGCGCCGGCATCGGGTACGGGGGCAGTTGCTTCCCGAAGGACGTCCCCGCGCTGGCGGCGGCGGGCCGGGCGGTGGGGCGCCGCATGCCCGTCGTCGAGGCCGTGCATGACACGAACCAGGCCCAGTGGCAGGTTGTCCTCCAGCGCTGCGAGCGGCTGGTGGGGGATTTGCCCGGCGCCACGGTTGCCATCCTCGGCATTGCGTTCAAGCCCGAAACGGACGACACCCGCGAGGCACCGGGGCTCAAGCTGATGAGAGCCCTCGCCGACGCTGGCGCCAAGATCCGCGCGCACGACCCGCTGGCCAAGCTGCCGCCACCGCTGGCCGGTCGCGTGGAGCAGGTGGCGTCGGTCGCCGACGCCGTCCGGGACGCCGATCTTGTGGTCTTGGTCACCGAGTGGGATGCCTACCGCGACGAGGACTGGGCCGCCCACGCGGCCACCATGGCGCATCCCCGGGTGCTGGATGCCCGCAACCACCTCGATCTGGCCAAGCTGAAGGCCGCCGGCTGCGAGGCGTGGGGGGTTGGCACCCGGTGACGACAACTCTCCCGGGGGGCCTGCGTGCCGTGATTCCAGCCGCAGGCTTCGGAACCCGGATGCTGCCGGCAACCAAATCGATGCCCAAGGAGATGCTGCCCGTGCTCGACCGGCCCGCGATCCAGTACGTGGTCGAGGAGGCCGTGGCAGCCGGCCTCGACGACATTCTGATCATCACCGGCCGCAACAAGCGCGCCATCGAGGACCACTTCGACGAGACGCCGGAGTTGGAGCACCTGCTCGAACAGAAGGGGCGCATGGCTGACCTCGCGGCGCTCCAGGCCCTCAGCCGGCTAGGCCACGTGTTCACCGTCCGCCAGAGCCGGCCGCTCGGCCTGGGACACGCGGTTCTACAGGCGTGGCCGCACACCCGCAACGATCCCTTCGCCGTGTTGCTGGGTGACGACATCATCGTCGGCGAGCGCCCCGCAACCCAGCAGTTGCTGGATGTCTTCGAGGACACCGGCGCCAGCGTCTTCTGCGTCCAGAACGTCGGCCGCGAAGACGTCTCGAAGTACGGTATCGTCGAGACGGAGCACATCGAGAAGGGCCTGTACCGCGTGACGGACATCGTGGAAAAGCCGGCGCCCGAGGACGCGCCGAGCGATCTGGCCTCCATCGGCCGCTACGTGTTCACGCCGGCGCTAATGCCGCTCTTGGCCAAGACCGAGCCCGGCCACGGCGGCGAAATCCAGCTCACGGACGCCATCCGTCAACTGATCCGGGAGGAGGAGGTCTACTGTCTCCAATTCGAGGGGCGTCGCTTCGACGTGGGCAGTTTCGCGGGCTGGCTCGAGGCGACCGTGGCGCTGGCGGTGCGAGACCCTGCCCTCAGGGCCATCGTCGTCGCCGAACTGGAAACGGGCGGCCTCGGCAGGAGCTAAGGCGGGCCCCCGGCGCCGCCGCCCCGGCCGCCCCGGCTGCCCCGGCCGGTCCCGCTAGGCCACCGCCGCGCCCAGTTGGGCACGGTACAGGTCCTCGTAGCGGGACGCCACCAGCGCCCAGTCGTGGTTCGCCTCAACGTGGCGCCGCACCTGCTTGGCCCGCGCCGCAAGTCCCTTCTTGTCGGCCCGGCAGGCTTCGATCAGCCGCGCGAGGTCCTTGGCGTCGCCGGGCTCGGCGAGGGGGCCGAGTTCGCCGTCGCGCAGCATCTCGCGCACGCCCGGAATGCGCGTGGCCAGCACGGGCACGCCGCTGGCCATGGCTTCCAGCACGACGAGGGGGCCGTTCTCGGGGCCGCTGACGGACGGCAGGACGAAAAGGCGCGCGGAGCGCACCACCGCGGGAAGGGCCTCGTCCGAAACGTCGGTGTGGAATGTCACCCGACCCATGAGGCCCAGCTTGGCCGCCAGCGCCTGGTACTCGGCCACCAGGTCTCCCCGGCCGACGACGTGCAGGACCACGTCCTCGGGGAGCAAAACCAGCGCACGCAGCAGGACATCGACGCCCTTGTACCGGTTGGCCGGGTGGAGGCTGCCGACGAACAGGATGGGAAAGACGCCGCCCAGTGCCCGGCTTTCGCCGCGGCCCAGCGGCCGAAACCGCGTGGTGTCAACGCCGGTCTCGACGACGGTGCTGGAGCGCCGAAGGGCCTCGCCCATGCGTAGGCTGGCCCGGTAGGATTCGGTCAGGAAAGCGGTCTGGTCGGCGCGGGACAGGGAGCGCTTCTCCCAGCGGCTGTAGGCGGCGCGGGGCACGGCGTAGAGCGGTTGGCTCGTGGCGCGACCCTCGCCGTGGTAGGTCACGACGACCTTGGGCCGCTCACCGCTGCCGCGGCGGCCGCGGGCGCGCCGGGCCGCCCGCACGGCGGCCTCCAGGCCCAGCGGAAACGGCGCGTGGACGTGCAGGATGTCCGCCTTGGCGGCCAGATCGCGCAGTTGCGCGTTGAAGTCGCGGGAGTAGATGCCCTTGTAGTACCGGAGCGTGACACGAGCCCGGTGGACCACCACATCACCCTCCGTCTCACGGGGCCCGACGCCCTCCGTGTCCATGGTCAGGATTTCGACGGCGTGGCCGGCCGCCGCCTGCGCCTGCGCCACATAGTGAACGTAATTCTCGATGCCGCCGACATGGGGCCGGTAAAACGCAGCGAGATGGACAATGCGCAGCGGGGCCCTGGGCACGTTGGCGCGACCCGGACCGGTCATTTAGGCCCTGTGAAGCGATCCATTCGGCTTCGCAACCATGAAGACGACGCCCCGGCTGGGCCGCGCCACCGACGACCATGAGGTTTCCCTTCGACGCTGTGCACTTGCTGCCCGCCCGCGGCGAGACACGGTCCAACCTGGGCGCGGCGGCGCAGGCGGCGGGGGTTCCGCTGGTGTCGTGCGACCCGTTTTTCGACATGGATATCGGCCCGGCCGCCAAGTTGCGTTACGCCCGGTCCCTGGAGCCGGCGACGGCGAGCCTCGGCCGCCGAACACTGATCGTGGCCGAGGATCCTCTCTTCGCCGCCACGGGCGGCCGCCGCCTGCGTCGGCTGCTGCGGCGCCGGGGCTGCGACGCGCGGCTGGTGGTCTACCTGGGCTGGGACGCCCACCACGAGCACCTCGTCAACCACGGACCCCTCGTGGGCCGCGCCAGCAACGCCCTGACCCGTCGCAACCTGCTGGCCGCCGACGGCCTCGTGATGGTCAGCCAATGGACCCACGACCGCTACCGTGACTGGCTGGGCGACCGACTGGACATGCCCATCGCCCGCTTCAGCCACGGCATCGCGCGGACGTTTTTGGACCCGCCACCGCGTCGGCGCGCTCGCAAGCGCCTCGACCGGTTTGTGACCGTCACGAATTTTGATTACGAGGAAAAAACGCAGGGGCTGCTGCCCGTCGCCGAGGGCCTGGCCCGCCTGGAGGCGCCGTTTTCCTGGCGCATCCTGGGGCAGGGCCGCTACCGCGAGTCCATCCGGAGCGACATCGAAAACCTGCTCGGCGACCGCGTGACCTTCGAGGGCCAGATGCGCCACCGGGACGTGGTGGCCATGCTGGACGAAGCGGACCTTTTCCTGTACGGCAGCCACCTGGATGCCATGCCCCGCGCGGTCCTGGAGGCGCTCAGCCGCCGCCTGCCGGCGCTGGTGGTCGGCCAGACCGGGGCCCTGGAGCCCGTCGAGGCGACCGGCGCCGGCCTGGTGGTCCAAGCCACGGGCGACGCGGTTGCCGAGGCCATCACCGGCCTGCGCGACGACGGCGCCGCCTGGAAGGCCTTGCAGGCCCGGGCGCGCGCCATCGACCCGGCCCAATTCTCGTGGACAGGCTACCTGGAGAACCTCGCGGACCTCTGGCCACGCATGGGAGGACCACATGGCCAAGGCTGACACACCAGGCACCCGGGCCGGCGGCCTGCACGTCGGATTTTACGCCACCGGCTCCCGCTTCATCGGCGGCGCCGAGCGCCAGGTCGCCGAACTCAGCCGCCACATGGCGCTGCTGACGCCGACGACCGTCTTCCTCGACCCGCTCCAGCCGGTCGGCCTGTACACCCCCGAATTCCTGGCGAAACACACGGCGAATTTTGTTGAGATGCCCGCCGAGCACGGCCGCAGCGGCGCCCGGTCAGTGGCAGGCAAGATCAGGCGGTTGCGCCAGGCAATCCAGGATTCCGGCGTGGACGTGGTCGTGCAACGGGTAGCCACGTGGAACACGCTGTACCTGGCACTGGCCTGCCGGGCAGCGGGGGTTCCGTTCGTTTACCATTGGGCCAGCGACCATGACGGCCGCCTGCGCGACCTCCACTTGCCCCCCCGCGTCATTGGGCCCCTCGGGTTCCTGCTGGGCCGCAAGCTCGCCGATGCCCAGATCACGATCACGCGCAAGCAACAGGCGATGGCGGGCCGCGGCCCCGTGTTCGTGCTGCCCGACTTGGTGGCTGAGCGGCCGTGGCAGCCGAGTCGTGGCCAGGATATCGTGTGGGTGGCGCGCATCAAGCCTGAATACAAGCAACCCCACCTGTTCCTGGACCTCGCCGAGGCGCTTCCCGAGCGGCGCTTCGTCATGGCCGGCGGCGTGGCGGGCGACGACGACTTCCAGGCGTGGTTCCAGGCACGGCTGGCCGGGCTGCCCAACGTGGAACACCTGGGCGAAGTGGCTCACGAGGACATGCCCGAAGTGTACGCCCGCGCCCGCATGCTGGTCAACACCAGCAGCGTCGAGGGCTTTTGCAACGCCTTCCTCGAGGCCGCGTCCTGCGAGGTCCCGGTCGTGTCGCTGAACCACGACCCCAACGGCATCCTCTCCCAGCGCGGCGTCGGCATCTGTGTCGGGGGGGACACGGCAGCCCTGCCGGGAGCCGTCGAGTCGTTGTACGACGACGAGCGCCACGCGGCGTGCCGCAGCGCCTGCCGTGAGGTCGCCGTTGAGCACCAGGGACCCGCCGTGGCCAAGGGCTTCCTCGAGATTCTGGCCGAAGTCGCGGCCCAGCCGTAACCCTCGCCCTCGTGAACGCCGGGGGCTCGACCTACTCGAACGTCGGGTACCACAGGACGTAGCGTCCGTCGTCCATGACGCGTCGCGTGCGCTCGAACGTGTCGGCCATCTCCTGCGTCGGGTACCGGATGAACAATTGCCGCCGCGCCTCGTTGGCGGCAAAGTTAGCCGGCGCACGCGTGCCAAACTCCAGGGCCTCGTCCTCCAGCAGCCAATACTGCGATTGCAACTGGGCGTCCGGCAGCAGCGGCGGCCAAATCCACTGGATGCTCGACGCTGACCGTTCAGGATAAATCAGGAACCCCGTGGACGCAAACACAATGGCGCCGATGCCGCCCTCCGAACGGGGCAGCGCGCGCTGCGGCAGGGCATAGAACATGAAACCGGCCAACTCCTCGTCCGGCTCCTCCTGGGGAAGCGGCAGCGGCTCGCGCTGGGTCCACGGATACATGTAACTGATGGCGTTGACCGAACTGAAACCGAACATCGAGAAAACGAGAAACAGCATCAACGCGACGGGCAAGCGCTTGACGACCGGCCGGGCCGTGAAGAGGAGCGCCATGAACAGGCCGCCGAGAACGCCAGCCATCGCCTGGGTGCGCGCCGGCAGGAAAGGCCGGTAGACGAAACCGACGGCGATGAGGATGGCAAAGCCCAGCAGGCCGGCCGTAACGGGCGCCACGCGCGCGCGGGTGCGCCAGGCGACAGCCGTGGCCACGAACAGGCTGGCGATGGGCAGCACGCTGTCCATGTAGTTGAAAAGGCTAAGCCAGACGGTCGGCGTGAACCGCACCGAGCGCGACTCGACGAAAGTCTCGGTCTGCTCGAAACGGAAGATTCCCTGGAAATTCACGAATTCCTTGATGTCTCCCGAGCCCACGGTCCAGTAGCCTAGGATGACCGCGTACAGGACGAACGGCAGGTTGAGGCGCAGCAGCGGCGCCGGGCGCAGCGGGTAGAACCCGGCCTCGATCAGCGCCGTTCGTGGGTTGGGCAGGGCACCGAACAACTTGCCAATGTCGCGCAAAAGGTAGGGCAGGATGACCGCCGCCGCGATGGCCGACAGGCCCATCCAGGAGGAGTAATGGTGCGTGAGGGTGAGGCCGAAAACGCCGAGCAGGAACAGGAAAAGGGTGCGCGGATAGGAGGCCTTCGGCAGTAGCAGGAACAGGTAGGCGATCAGGACCGAGCCCACGGCGATGGGCTGGAGCAGGCTGCCCACGAGGATGAACCGGGCCCAGGCGGCGAAACACACAACCGCCAGCAGTTCCAGGCCCGGCACCCAGCGGCGCGCCGTGGCCGCGATGATCAGGGCGAGCGCCAGCGTCAGGAAGAGGCTGAACACGGCCGACATGGGGTAGATGTCGTAGCCGACGACGCGCACCATGGCGGTCAGATTCATGTGCAAAACGGGGTACAGGTGGTAGTCCCCCGTGGTGAAGAAACGGCGGGGCTCCGGAATGAAGCCCGTCGAAACCAGGGTGCCTGCCATGTTGTCCAGGTGGGCGCGGGCGTCGGGCACAGCATTGATGGTGCCGCTGGCCAGGTGGATCAGGCTCCGACTCACCAGCAACACCAGGATCACGCCAATCCAGTCGTGCCAATTGTTGATGCGTCGCACCGAAACCCACAATTCCAGGGTCACGGCGATGGCCAACTGGGCCGCCAGCAGCCGGACCATGTCGAAGGGTTCGAGGATGTCGAAGCGAACCGTGGCGATCAGGCCGGCGGCGAGCAAGACATAACTCAACGTCGCGGTGGTGCGCAGAACCGGCGCGGGAATCCAGTGACGACGGCGGGTTGCTGTCTCGCTCATGGCAGGCCGAAGGACGCGTTGGGATGCCGTGCCGCTCGTTATCAGTGTTGGGATGACCGCCGAAAGGCGTCAGGACGCGACCAGTTGCTCAAGGCGGGTTTCCATGCGAACGGTCACCCGATCGAGGTCGTGGATGTCGCGAACATAGGCGTGCCCGGCGCGTGCCCGGGCGCGGGTTTCGTCGGGGTCGCCGAGGGCGGCCAGCAGTTGTGGTCCCCAGTTGCTGTTGTCCGGCTTGATGGGGTAGCCGCGGCTGCCGCCGTCCATCAGCCGTCCTCCGTCGCCGACCTCGCTGGCGACGCCGCAGGCGCCGGCGGCGAAGTACTCCAGCACCTTGAAGCCGCATTTGCCGCGCTCCCACGGGGTGTCGGGTAGCGGCATGAGTCCGATGTCCAGTTGGGCCACGTCGCGGGCCGCGGTTTCGGGGGTCCACTGCACGCGCTCCACGGTGATTTCCGGCCCGACGGGGATGTCGAGGGGTTGGCGGAAATCGCAGATGATGCGGAGGATGAAGTCGTGTTCGCGCGCGGCGTCGGAGAGTCCGGATGCCGCCTGGGCCAGGTAGGGCGCGTTGGAGCGGTTGCCGATCCAGCCGATCACGGGCACGGGGTTGTTGGGGCCGTCGGCGCCGCGGTGGCGGGCGTAGTCATCGACGACGAGGCCGGTTGGGAAGAATTCGCTCTGGCGGCAGTAGCCTCTGGCGTAGTCGACGAGCAGGTCGTTGCCGCCGAGCACCAGATCGGCCGCGCGCATCAAGGCGTGGCTGCCACGGGGGTGGCTGAGGTAGACCGCGTCGTCAATGTCGTACACGATTTTGGCACGGGTCCGCTTCGCCATCCGGCGCACCAGGGCCCCGAGGCCGTACTGGCGCCCGCCGCGGTGGAAGAACCAGATGTCGGCGTCCAGGGCACCGGCCATCTCCCGGCGGCGGGCCGCTAGGCGGCGCAGGACGAGCGCGGGGTCCTTGCGGCTGAACTTGGGGTACGTGGCGCCGGGGTGGATGCTGACATCGTGTCCCCGGTCCGCCAGCCGCTCGGCGACCTGGATGGCTCGCACGCGGCTGCTGGCGTGTTCGGTCCCGTCCTCGGGGAAGAAGGCGATCTTCACGTGCGGCCTCCATGGCGTAGCCGGTACAGGTAGGCGCCGGCCAGGTCGCGGGCCGTGGCGGGGGCTCGCGCCGGGGCCAGGTACGCCGCCTGGAGCATGTGTCCCAGGCCGCACACAAGGCGGCCGGTGCGCACGCGCAAGCGGCCCATGAGGCGGTGCTGGTTGGCGCGAAAGGCGCGGCTGCCCGCGTTGCCGTACCACTCGAGCAGGGCGACACGGCTGTCGGCCGCCGCCTCCTCGTTGAAGCTGATGCCCTCGCCGTAGAGGTGGTAGCGAACCAGCGGCTCGGCCACGTGGACGCCCGCGTGGTCGCGCAGCACGCGCAGCAGGAGTTCGAGGTCGATGAAGCGGCGCAGGTGGACATCAAACGGGCCGTCGCCGGCGGCCAGGAGGGCCTCGCGCCGGAACACACAGGTCTGCAGTCCGATGTCGCGGGTGGCGTAGTCGAGCCGGTCGCCGTCCAGCAGGACGCCTTTCTTCACGTCGGGCGCGCGGTAGACCTCCTCGGTCCTCTGGCCCTCGCGCACGGTCACCCGGTGCATGTCGCTGTAGGCGAAGCCTGCCTCGGGCGCCGCTGCCAGCGCGGCCAACTGTCGCTCCAGCTTCCCGGGCAGCCATTCGTCGTCCGAGTCCTGGAAGGCGATGAAACGCCCCCGAGCCGCCGCGACGCCGGTGTTCCGGGCGGCCGCGGCACCCCGGTTGGTGTCATGGCGAATCAAGCGCACGCGCTCGTCGTCGAGTGCGGCGACGGCTCCCGCGACATCCTCGTGGCTGCCGTCGTCCACGATCAACAGCTCGAGGTTGCGGTGGCCCTGGTCCAGGACGGTCCGCGCCGCGCGCCCCAGGGATTCAACGCGGTTGTAACAGGGCAGGATGACCGAAACGAGCTCC
>JBFJYU010000028.1:0-17256 GCA_041622435.1 Thermoplasmatota archaeon
CGAGCCCCTGCGCGTCGGCACCCAGGAACTCAAGGCCGCCACCGAGGCAGCCGTCATGATCCTGCGCATCGACGACGTCATCGCTGCCAAGTCCTTCACGCCACCACCAGGCGGCGACGGCGGCATGGGCGGCATGGGCGGCATGGATTTCTGAGCGAAGCGAAGAAATTCTGCCGAGGCCGCGAAGCGGTCGTCCCCGAGCGCGTGCCCGCACGCGCTTGAGGGCGGAATGGACTTCTGAAGTTCGAAGAACCGAAGAAGGACCCGACGCCCGGGGTCCCAGACCGCAAATCCGGGGGACCTCGGCGCACCGCGCCGAGGTCGCCCAAATGATCGACCTGTTTGCAGGTCGGGCGAAACCCTCCGCGAGGCCATCCTTTCTCCTTCTAACCCCTAATCTTCTAGCGTTTTTTAGGCTAACACAACACCCGCGAGGCAGGGGCCTAACGCGACCCGCACCGACGCGGAGGAATCCTTTGTTGCTGGCCTCCTTGCCGCCATGGGCGGCGGCTGCCTGGTTTAACCCGGACAAGGCGGGCCAAGCCAGGCACGTGAAACCACAGGGGCCAGGGCCTGTTCGACCGTCCTGAAGACCATCCGGGCAATGTCCAACCGTGCCATGCTGCCGCCTTCGCCTTGGCCGCGACTTGGATCGTGCTAACCGGGACCACGACCGCAAGCGCCGCGGCGCGGCCAGGTTTGCGCCCTCTGGAGCGCAGCCAACCTCATGCGAACCCCGGCTCGGGCCTGAAACACGCCTTTAACCCCGGCCTGCATGCAAAAAGTGGTGGTTGCTTGCGACCCATCTTGACGACGCTGATCTTATCGAGCCTGTTGCTACTTGGCGGTTCTTCAATTGCAACGATCAACGAGGGCTCCCTGTGCCCTCACGACCACGCGAACCCCAAGGCCTGCCCGCCGGCGGGTCCCGCCAGCGTGGGCGGCACGTCGCTTGAATACACAGTGGTGAGCAAGCCGATGTCGGCCACGGACGAGGGCCCACAAGTGCCGTGCAGCGACCCGCGCGGCTGCCCGGACCTCATGTCGGACCCCGACCGCATGCGGCCATCGACGCATTTCGCCACGTTCTCGTCGTCATCGTGCAGCGTCATTGAGGGCCACACCGAACCGGGAATCCGCAAGCTCGTCCGGTTCACCTTCACGACGCCCAATTTCGGCGACGGTGACCTGATCATCGGGGCGCCGGCAGACCACCCCGAATGGTTCGAATGGAGCCCTTGCCACGGCCACTACCACTTCCGCGAGTACGCCGACTACCGCCTGTGGACGGTGCTGGGCTACGAGTTGCTAACGATTCTGCGCGGCATGAACTGGGAGTCGACCACGGCAGACCTGATTGAGCAGTACCCCTTCCTCGCATCGCAGTTCGTCGCCGGACACAAGCAGGGTTTCTGCGTCGTCGACATGCTCGCCTATGAGGACGGGGCCCCGGCGCGCTACCGTGATTGCGCAACCAACCAAGGCATCAGCGTCGGATGGGCTGACCAGTACCACTGGCGTCTCGACGGGCAGTGGGTTGACGTCACTGACGTTCCCTCCGGCGCCTATATCCTGGAAGGCGAAGTGAACGCCGAGCAGTTGTACGAGGAGTCCGACTACTCCAACAACTCGGCCGCCGTCGCCTTCAACCTGATTTAGGGCGTTTGTCGCCACTGGAGCCTCCGGCATCCGGGCCCTGGACCTAGGCCGCAGGCCCGCCCAGCGGGCCGAGGGGCAACCGGCTTGGACCAGCGGCTGGTGCGGGCACCAAAGCCCGCCGCCGGCCCACCGCCGCCACATCAGCTGGCAAGTTCAACATGCCAGCCGAGGGGCGGCCGGCCGGAGTCGGGGGCCGATGCGGGCTTCAACGCCGCTCGCTACCAACGCCATAGGCGCAAGGTGGACTGGCGCAACGGCCGCCGGCAGCGGGCGCAACGGCGTGGGCGCTACAACACACCCGCGCGCCGGCGGCGATCACGACCCCGGGAGCCCGGCTGTTGCCCGGGCTAGTCCGATTCCTGGGCCTTCGGGCGCTTGACGGCCACCAAGTCGGGCACCGCCGGGGCAGCCGCCTCGGCTGCCTCGGCCTTCAGGTCGGGCTTCACCTTCGCTTCCACCGGGTAGAAGACAGGAATGAACAGCATCGTCGCGATGAAGATCACGAAGATCGCCATCGTCGTCGCGATCATGGTCCGACTCACGGCCACGTTCTGGATCAGGATGAAGAACGCGAACGCGCCGGCTGTCGTGATGCCCGAAAACAGGATCGCCTTGCCTGTGGTTTCGAACACCTCGCGGGCGCTATCCACCTGTTTCAGATTCCAGATGATATGGACCGCATAATCGGTTCCGATGTTGAAGATAAACACCAGCGGGAGCATCAGCGTGATCGCCAGTCCCACCCCGATGATTGGGAGGATGCCCAGCCACCACAGGCTCGTGATACCGGCCAGAACGGTCGCCACCAGGGTCGCCTTGATGTCGCGCGTGAAGATCAGGACCAGGAAGAACAGAATGATCGTCGCCGCGATGCTCATGTAACCGAGCCAAGGCAGTTCCTCCTCCACGAACAGGTAGTTGGTGGCGGTGTTGCCGACGAACGCCACGCGGACGCCCGGCGGCGGCGAACCACCGAAGGTGGTGTTCGCTTCCGCCACGGCGGCCCACACCTGGTGCCAGACCTCCTCGGCCTCGTCAAACGTCTCGGCCCGCACGCTGAACGTCATGGCACCCATGTTCATCTTCGGGTGGTTGACGATGATCGAGGCCAGTTCGGCCATCGGAGAGGCGAACATCCGGTTCACCTCCTCACGGATTTCTTCCTCGGTCTCGGGGAAATTCTCCGCCTCTTGTTCCAGCGCGTACGGCAGCATGCCCGTCTCGATCAGCCGATTCAGCCCGATGTCGGTCGCGGCGCCGGGCGCCCCGTCCTTGACCGTCAGCCATGTCTCGATGAAGAACGGAATGGTCCTCAGCGTATCCTGAATGACGCGGTCCTTGAGCCCCAGGTTCGACTCAATGGCCCGATAGTAGTCCATGGCCTCCGGCGTCAGGATGCCGGGCCCCTCGAAGGTCAGGATGTTGGCCTTGATGTTGGGGTTCTCCAATTCGTAAAAGTACGTCAGGCCCTGCTCGTGCTCCTTGCGGATGGCGTCATCCTTGGGGAAGTTCTTGCCCGGGTCGCCGAACGCCTCTTCTTCCAGATCCAGCGAACTGAAGTACGCCGCAAAGGAGAGCCCCACCACAGCGAGCAACTTGATGGCGCGGGTGCGCGTAACGCCCCGGGCCAGCGCCGGCATGAACTGGCTGGGCTGGAAGCTGGCACCCATCTTTTCGGAGCCGCCCACCAGGGTCAGCGCCGCCGGGATGAACGTGATCGTGATGATGTAGATCGTGGAAATCGCCACGGCCGAGAGGAAGCCCAACTGCGCCATCAGGAGGCTGGGGCTGATCATCATGACCACCAGACCAAGCACGGTGGTCAGGGTTGCGATGAACATGGCTAGGCCCGCGCGGCCGCCGGCGATCCGGAACGCATCGTCGTCGCTTTTCCCTTCGCTTTTGTGCTCCAGGAATTCGTTGATCATGTGGATGGCATAGTCAATGCCGACACCCATGATCAGCGGGACGATCGTCATGTTCAGCGTGTTGAGCGCGATGCCCATGTAGCCCATCGTACCGTACGTCCAACTGACGCCGATGCCGAGGGCCGTGAATGAAATCAGGATCGACCGGATGTTGCGGAACGCCACGAACAGGCAGATCAGGATGAAGGCCGAGATGGCCGGCATCAGCTTGACCATGTCCTCTTCCACGAGGGCGCTGCTGTGGGCGTTGGCGATCGGGAAGTCCACTGTGAAGAGTGGCGGGTTTTCGGGTCCGAAAACCGTGAACTGGGTCTGGCCGTCGGCGACCGCTTGAACGTAGGCGTCCCTCGCGGCCATGATGCTCTCACCCAGCACCCGCATGTCCTCGTCGTTGTCCGCCGCGGGCATGAACAGGTTGGCCGCGTGGTTCCAACTGGGGCTGGCCAGGGTATCCACCGTCTCAAGCACCGCTGCTTTGACGGTCTGATCAACCACCTGATAGCGCATGGCCTCTTCGGGCGTACCGTAACCAGGCAGCCGGAAGTCGGCCTCCGTGGCAACGCCCTCGCCGCCGGCGGCGGTCCAGTTGATCAGCGCGTAGATGTTGGCGATGCTGATCGTGCGCTTGAATTCGGTGCGCTCCTGGATGAACTCCTGCATTTCGTGGATCGCACGCACGTACACCTCGTCGGTGATGTTGAGGTGCGACGGTTGCAACTGCCAGGGTTGGTCCTGTTGATCGCCTGAGCTGGGTGCCGGGAAGCCAAGATAACGATATTGCAATTTTTCGTTGTCTGTGGCCCATTTTTCACCCGATTCATCGACGTGGATTTGCAGCGTCACCTGCTGCGTGAACGTCGAGCGGAACTGGGTCGTGAGGTTTTGCGCGGCCTCAGTGTTCGGGTTGCCACGGGGAAGGACATCCGCCACATCCACGTTCGTGGTGATGAGCGTGATTCCATATCCGAGCGCGATCGTGATGGCCAGCGTGGCTGTCACGACGGTTCTCGCGTGGCGGCTGCTCCACAGGGAGGTGCCGGCAATGGCATTAGCTACGATTTGATCAATTCGGACCACGGTCACCCAACTTGTCCTCCGACCCAGAACGGACTTAAAGCGGTTGTCGAACCTTTCCCGGTCGTCGGAGGCGGCGCACGCGGTGCCCGTGCGGTTGAGTTGAGGCCGCCACGGCGAGCGAGGGCATGGGCGCCCGCCCATGCCGGCCGCCAGGCGCGGACGGCGCGGCGCGGCGTCGCCGGCACGTCCATGGCTCACCGCCCAGCCAGGACCGTGTGGAGCGGCGACGGGCCTTGCAGATCCAGCAGTGACTGCAGGGGCGTGCAGGACGCCGTTAGCGCGCGCCTTCCAGGTAGGAGCTGCCGTTGAGCATCTGCATGAGGTCGTTGGTGACCTCGCGCGCCTCATCGGCGGTGATGCGACCCGACTCACGCAGGCGCTTGATGCGCATCCGCAGGCGGCGGCGCAGGTCGGTGGGGTCGTAGCGAACCCATTGGAGCATGTCGGCGACCCGCGAGCCGGGCAGGAGCCGGGTGACGTTCCAGGCGCCGTCGTCGTCCACCTCGATCCATGCCTCGTTGGTCTCGCCGAACAGGTTGTGGTAGTCCCCGAGGGCATCCTGGTAGGCACCCACGAGGCACATCGCGAGGAAGTAGGGCTCGTTCGGCTTCAGGTCGTGCACGGCCAGATGGGGGCGGCTGCCGCTGACATCGATGAACTTGCGCACTTCGCCGTCGGAGTCGCACGTGATGTCAGCCACCGTGGCGACGCCGGTGGGGACCTCGTTGAGCCGGTGCATGGGCAGCATGGGGAACTGCTGTTTGACGCCCCAGACGTCCGGCAGGCTCTGGAAGAGGCTGAAGTTGCACACGAGCTTGCGGCTGAAGAGTTGGCTCGCCTGCTCGTACTCCTCGCTCTCGGTCTCGTCCTCGGCCTCCAGCACCTGCCGGATGCGTGCCAGGCTGGCCCGGAAGAGCACCTCGCCACGCGACAGGGCCTCCAGACTCAGGTGACCCAGGTCGAACAGGTTCTGCATGTCGTCACGCAACTCCAGGACGTCATGGAACGATTCGAACGCGTTCTTGCGGCTCAGCGCCCGATACGTTTCGTACAGGTTGACTAGGCTGATCGGATCGTCGTCGCGCGCGCCGTCGACATCCGGTTCGGGCTCGTAGCTCGGCACCCGGCGCAGCACGTTGACCACCAGCACAGCGTGATGGGCCACCACGGCGCGGCCGGACTCGCTGATCAGGTCGGGCATGTCGACGCCCTGCTCGTCGCAGACGTCCTTGATCTGCGCCACGACGGTGTTGGCGTACTCCTCCACCGTGTAGTTGGCCGAGTTGGCGCTGCTCGAACCGCTGCCGTCGTAGTCGATGGCCAGGCCGCCACCCATGTCGATGTAGCGCAGGTCCACGCCCATCTTCACGAGTTCCGCGTGGATACGGGCCGCCTCGCGAACCCCGCGACTGATGCGGCGGATGTCGCTGATCTGGCTGCCGATGTGGAAGTGGAGCATCGCCAACTGGTCGATGTGGCCCGCCTCACGCAGCCGCTCGACGGCGTGCAGCACTTCAGGAATGGTGAGGCCAAACTTGGCCCGCTCGCCGCCGCTGAGGGCCCACTTGCCCGGCGCCTTGGACCGCAGTTTCAGCCGGATTCCCAGCAGCGGCTTGCGCTCCAGGTCCTTCATGATCGGCAGCAGGTGGTCGAGTTCGCCGATTTCGTCCAGAACGATGATGACGCGGTCTTTGAAGTGGGTGGCGTGGCAGGCGACCTCCAGGAACGTGCGGTCTTTGAAGCCGTTGACGATGAGCAGGCTCTTGCGGTTGGGGTCCATCGTCAGGGCGGCCACCAACTCGGCTTTGCTGCCGACTTCCAGGCCATAACGCCAGCGGCGCCCGGCGCGGGCGAGGGTCTTGACGACCTCGCGGTGCTGGTTGACCTTGACCGGGAAGACGCCGCGGTACGCCGCCGTGCAGCCGTTGGCCTTCAGGGCGTCGCGAAAGGCGTTATTCAGGCGGTCAACGCGGTGTTCGAGGATTTGCGGAAAGCGCAGCACCACAGGCGCCGGGGTGCCGTCGGCGGCCAGCGACTCGACGATCTCCAGCAGATCGACCTGGGGCCCGTCGGGGCCGCGCGGGCGGGCCGTGAGCGTCCCTTTGTCGGAGATGTCAAGGTAACCCTCCGACCAGCTTTCCACACGATAGATGTCCTGGGCCTCGCGAGGGGTCAGGCGCGCCACGGCGTTCGGACGCGGGAAACCGTTCTTAAGCTAACGTACCGCCGTCTCAGCACAGGAGCCGGAGTGCACCCGGGAGGATGCGGATGTTGCAGGGCGTCTGGCCAAACACCTCGCCGTCGCCGACGAGCTTCGAGTCGCCGTCGTGCTCAATGCGGATCTCCTTGGCACGATAGTGGACGACGCGGGGGTCCTTCATGTGGGTGCCGTCGAAGACGCGCAGGAGGAGCCGAAGCACGGATGTGCGGCTGGCGGCGCGCAGGGCGACCACGTCCAGCCAGCCGTCGTCGATCTGCGCCATCGGGGCCAGCTTCATGTTGCCGCCTGCATGGATGTTGTTGCACACCGACACGAGCAGGAATTCGTCCTCCACGACCTTGCCGTCGAGCGTCAGGCGGGTCGGCAGGGTGCGCAGGCGGGCCAACTCGGGCAGGGCGGCCGCCGTGTAGGCGCGCGAGCCCATCCATTTGAGGCGCCGGTTGGCGCGGTCGGTGACGCTGGCAAGCATGCCGGTCCCGAACACGTTGATGAAGTGGCGGCTGCCACCCTCCCACTCGACGAGCGCGGCGTCAAGGGGGCGGACGTTGCCGCGCCCCAGCTTCTCAACGGCAACGCCGAGGGGGTCCATGTTGAAGTCGCGCAGGAAGTCGTTGCCTGTGCCGCCGGGCAGGAACCCCAGTTGCGGCCGGGCGCCGTTGCGCAGCACGCCGTCGGCGGCTTCGGAAATCGTTCCGTCGCCACCCATGACCAGGATCTTGTCGCGTCCCTCGGCGGCGTAGCGCTCGGCGAGGTCGGCGGCGTGCCCAGGGTGGTGGGTCGCCACGAGTTCGATGTCCCAGCCCCGATCCTCCAGCATTTCGCGAGCCTCGTGGGCCCGGTCGACGCAGCGGCCGCTGCCGGATGTGGGGTTGTAGATCAGGGGCACGGCCGCTGACATTGCAGGCAGCGAGCGGGAGGCCCGATTTGGCGTCTTCGCGTGGGCATCCGGGCGCCTGGAGGCCCAAACGGGCCGCTCGCGGGGCCCACTGGCCGTTGGGCCGGCCGGAGCCGGCTGCGCCGTGGGGCGCGCCCTCAGACCGCTTCGGACTCGGGCTGGCTGATTTCCTTGCGCAGCACGGTCCGGTAGTCGCCGAAGCCCATGCGGCGGTAGATCTCTTGGGCCAGGTCGTTGCCCTTGAACAGCATCACGTCAATGGCGGTGATGCCCTCGCGCTTGCACCAGGCGGTGAGTTCACCGATGAAGTTGCCCAGAATGCCCTTCTTGCGGTGCTTCGGGTCAACGTAGACGTCGGACAGGTAGGCGATGCGGGTGTGGTTGTAGATCGGCGGCTTGCGCTGCTTGAGCGCGATCAGGTAGCCAACAATTTCGCTGCCCTCCTCGGCCACGAGGGTCAGCGTGTCCTTGCGCTGCAGGAGGCCGGTCGCGTAGCCGAAGAAATAATCCGGGGCGTTCTCGTTGAGAATCCGGGTTTGGGTCATCTCCTCGCGCATGCGGGCGAACTCATCCCAAAGTTCACTGATGCCCTCGATGTCGTCCTCCTCAAACCGCCGGATCGTTACCATGTGGATGGCCGCCGCATGATGGCGCCCCACTTAAACGCCGGGCCATGCGGGGCTGATCCGGGGGGCCCAGGCACGGGGGCCGGCCGGCGGGGCGTCTCAGGCGTGGTCGATGACGACTGCGCGGCTGCGCTTGGCCAGCAGGTTGGCGATCGAGGAGGGTACACTGGCGATGTCGCCCTCCTTGAGCAGGTAGGTCTGCATGTCGGGGCCGACGAAGGGCGGGATGTCGCCGAGGGCGCGGATGACGACCAGATCCTGGCCGCCGGCGCGATCGGATGGCACCTCGACCATGGGCTTGGGTTGTGCCACGGGGACGTCTTCGTCGCTGCTGGCGCCTGCCCCGGCGTCGGGCTCCGGGCCGGCCTGTGCCTCCGGGTCCGTGTGGGGCGCCGGTTCGGCCGGACGCGGGGGCTCTGGCGTCGGCAACGGCGGCTGCGACCGCGGCGGCTCCGGAGCCGGGGGGACAATGTCGGGAGTGGCCTCGGCGTCCGGGGCCCCTGCGTCGGAGTCGCCAGGGCGTCCCGGCGCGGGCCTAGGTTCCGGGGCAGGGGCGGCGGGTGCGGCGGGCGCAGGCGGGGCCGGTGCGGGTCGCTCGGGCGCTGCCACCGCAGGGGGGATCGGCGCGGGAACGGGGGTGGGCGCCGGGGCCGGAGCGGGTGCCGGAGCCGGAGCCGCAGCCGCAGCGTCGGGCGCTGATGCCGGCGGTGGCGCCGCCGGCGCCTCCGGTGGAGCCGGGTGGGCCCCCAGCGCGTCGCCCAGGATGCGCTGGCGGCCGGCGCGTAGGGCGTCGGCGATCTTGTCGAAGAGGTCGGCTTCCCCCGGGGTGATGCCCTGGGGGCGCTTGACATCGTCCTCCTGCGCCAGCCCCATCATGGCGAGCTTGCGTTCGCGCAGCGCCCAGATGCCCCCCACGGCGGAGCGGCTGTTGATCACTTGGTCCGTGGCGAGCCGGGTCCGCCTGCTGAACGGATCCTTGGCCTGTTCGACGCGAAACGCCGTCTCCAGGTCGGCGAGGAAGGTGCGCACGTCCTGCCAGAAACGGGCGGGCACGGGCGCGAGCTTGTTGCTGCGCCGCTCGGCTCGCAACAAGTCCTGGAGCATCTCGTACGAGATGCCTTCCTCGTCCACGCGGCGGCGACTGGCCCGGGTGGTTTAACGCTTGGGCGGGGGGCCGGCAAGACTCGCCGCCTGCCGGGAGCACCAGAAGACCGCGTGGCTCTCCGGCACCTCGGTCTCCTCACCGGCCCGCACGGCCACGCGCTCACCTCCCAGGGTGACTTCCTGGTCGAAGCGCGCCGTGATGGCGACCGGGTCGCGGCCGAAGGCAACGGCGTCGCGCAGGGGCTCGAAGCCGTCGAGTTCGTCCCGGCTGAGCGTGACGACGCGCAGGCCGCTCTTGCCGTGCAGGCTGCCGGGGAGGCGGATCAGGCGCTTCACGTCGGCCGTGACTGGCTCGTCCGTTTCGCCGCGGGCCATCGGGAGCGACCATTCGCGCAGGGCGTGCTCGGCGATCTTGAAGAGCGGGTCGCCCCGGTGGCTGAGCCGGCCGGCCAGGACCAGGTCCTGCACCGTGCGCCGCCGCGGGTCAGCTTCCGCCTGGCGGCGCAGCCGGTCCACCTTGGCGAGGAACTGGTCGGCGGTCTTGGGGCCGACGCCCTCCAGCCCCACCAACCAGCGGCGCGCGTCCTCCAGGGGAGCCTCCAGCACCCGCTCTTCCAGGGTCTCCACCAGGGTCCGCGTCAGCCGGCCGGGCCACCCAGGCGCATCGGCGGGGGCCGTGGTGTAGGCGTGCTCGATCTTCTGGAACTTGCCGCGCCCGTCGGCGGACACGGCGACTTGGCGCAGGAAGGGCGTGATGTCCGGGTCGTCGCTGCCCTTTTTCGCCGGCACCTTGCCCGTGACGTAGTTGACGATCTCGCGCCGCCCGCGGGCATCCAGGCCCAACAGGGCCGGCTCCGTGACGTGGGCGTGGTAGCCCCGCCCGCCGCTGAAGGTGATGAACAGGTCGCGCTCGTCGAGGCCGAAGTCGCCGAGCAGGAACTCGTCAAGCAGCCGCACGAATTGCCTCTTGACCAGGGCCAACTGTTCGTCGAGGCCGAGCTCCCGCCCCGCGGCCTTGGCCGCCTCGGCCTGGGCGAGGTGGTCGGCGTCCAGGTCGAAGATCAACTCGGCGCCGAGCCACTGCTTGTCCGCCATCTTCATTTCGCCGGGTTTGCGGTAGTACGCCGTCGAGTAGTACACGGAGTGGGGCCCGCGCCAGCCCAGGTAGTTGTGGAAGCGCGCCGCGTCCGCGTAAGCGCGGTGCCGGATGAAGGGGGGCGGCCCTGGCTTGTCGGGCCACAGGATGAAGCCGAACTCGCGGCGGGTGAACCGGTCGGGCATCGCCGGCGGGTGGGCGTCATAGTACGCGCCGAAGCGGTCGCGCAGCCAGTCGATGGTCGCTCGCACGGCTGGGGGAAACGCGGGAGGCCCCGGAGGCGCCGCTGGCGCCGCTGGCGCGGGGTGCCCCGAGGGCGCCGGCGCGCCGCCCGGTGGCCCCTTGGGTGGCGCGTCGCTCACGCCCCGCCTCCCCGACCCTGGCGCGAGCGAGGCGGCCCGGATTCGGCCTGGGGCACGACGCCGCGCTTGGCCTTGGCGGCCTCCACCATCTGCGCCGCCTGCTCCTGGTCGCGCTTCTGCAAACGCAGCCGCGAGCGGTAGTAACTGAGGGGGTGCTTGACGCGGTAACAAATCGTGTCGCGGCGCTCGAGGGGGCAGACGCCGTTGGTCTGCATCCAGGAGCAGCCGGGCGGCGTGTAGGCTTCAACGCTGCCCTCGCCGGCGATGTGCTTGATCTGGTACTCTGACTTGGACCGGTCGAAGTTGGGCGTCTTGGAGAGGTAGTCCATGATGCCCTCGGCGTCGAAGCCGATGGTGGCCATGAACGCGGCGAACGCGAAGCGACCGTGGTGCGGGATCATCTCGCCGCGACTCATCTGCTCGAACAGGGCCGTCATGCAGGGCGGGAACAGGCCGGGCTGAGGCGGGCCGAAGTCACCCGTGCCCCAGTGCTGGCGCGCCTCCTCCAGCTTCGGCTGGATGATGTCCACCAGAATCTGCAAGCCGGCCTTGAGCTCCGGCGGCAGCGGCCTGTCGAACTCGGCCTGCAACTCCGCCCCGATGCGGCGGGCAAGCGCCTCCCGACAGAGGTGGGCCACCTCTTCGGCACCCAGCGCGATGCGGCCCTTGAGGATGGGGCGCAGGACCAGTTTCCATTCGTCCTCGGCCGGAGCCACGCGCAAGTAGTCGGCGAAATGGAGCGCCCACGCCTCGCGGCCATCGGCCTCGATGACGCTGCGAAGCGGCAACTCCAGCGCCTCGGCCGCCTGGTCGAGTTCACGCGGGTCGCCATTGGGCCGCAGGCAGTCCACCAGGTGCCCCTCGACGCGCGCGGCCTCTGCCTCGGCGTAGCGACGCGCCAGCGTCCGGTCGGCGATGGCGACAACCAGCATGCGGGCGACGGCGACGGACAGGATCTCCTGCAACGCCGACGCGTCGTCCGTGGTGTCAACGGGTGGGATGCGCTTGTCGCCAAGGGCCCCCTCCACGCGGGCCAGCGCCCGCTTGCGGGCGCCGAGGTGCGCGGGCGCCTCCAGCAACTCCTGGATGGATGGCCCCAGTTCCCGCATGGCGTCGCGCACGCCCGGAAGGAACGGGTAGTAGGCCAGCCGGACCAGGTCCGTCACGCGCTGCTCCAAGTGGCGGGTCTACTTCAACGGGCAGGTGGGGCGGGTGACTGCAAGGGCCCCGGCCGAAGCGCACGCATCCAGACGCGCATTTAGGTCACGGCCCGGACCCGTTCGGTGCGGCGCCATCAGCCGTAGGCGTTGACGTTGAGCGCCATCTGGCCCGTGTAACTGGAAAACTGGACCACGATGGTCCAGGTGCCCGGCGTCCCCGTCTGCGTCGCGCCGGAGTCGCTGCCCTGGCGCGTGCCACCGAAGCTGTGGGAGTGAACCTGCTTGCCGGCGGCGTCCTTGATGGTGAGCGTGAACGTTCCGCTGGCGACTTGGCCGCCCCACGACACCGACGCCTGGTCGGCGCTGTTCTCCCACCGGTACGTCTCGGTTCCCGTCTTGCCGGCGACCTGGCCGGCCAACTGGAAAGCGCCGGGGTGGTTGTTGACGACCAGTTGCTCGCCGGGGGCCGTGCAGCCAGAGAGGGCGAGGGCGAGAAGGAGTGCCGTCAGCGCGACGGGGGCGATCGGGCCAGGAGCCAGACGAGTCATGGACCAAGCCAGAGGCTGTCGGTCAAAACGCTTGTCAGCCGCCTCGACGCGCCGGTGGGTAGCAGGACTTAGCATGCCAGCTCCACGGCATACTGCCCCGTGAAGCCGGCGCCGCGGGTTGCTTCAAGGCTCCATGTGCCGGGCGCGCCCGCGATCTCGGTGTCGATGCCCTTCTGCCCAGGGCCTGGTACGGTCGTTGTGTACACCACGGCGCCGTCTCCGTCGCGCAACTCGATGGTTACCGACCCGCCGCCGACTTGGACGCCGCCTGCCAGAGCCCCGTACTCGCCGCACCGTGCGGTATCCTCCTCCATACCGCCGGCCGTTCCCTGGAACTGCACGCTGGCCTCGTCGCCGGTCCAACTGGGCTGGTCCTGCTCGTCGCCGGCGCCGGCCTCATTGGATGGCGCGTCAGCGTCCTGCGTGACGGTAACATCGCCATCCGTACACCCGGCCAGGGCCGTGGCAAGCACCATTAGCAGACCGGCTAGCAGAACGCGCGGGGAGTGATTCATTACCGATCGATTCCAGGCCGTTGATAAAGGGTTTGCGCGGCATGCCTCGATTGCATCGAGGTTTCGGTTCCCAGGCGCTAGGCGGGCACCGCTTGGCGCGTCTTGATCCCGCCCCGGGCCACGTCAATGATGTCTCCCAGCAGCGCCGCCGCCGTCTCCGTGGCGCCCGCGCCCGCGCCGATGTGCGTGACCGGCCCTCCGAGTTCGCGGTGGAATCGCACGGCGTTGAGGGCGCCACCCACGTCAAGGGTGTCGCCGACGGGAACGAGGCGGGGACCCACGCGGGCGGTGCCGTCATCGGCCACTTCGCCGATGAGCTTGATGCGGTAGCCGTGGGCGAGTGCCACCTCGCTGGCCTCGGCCGTCACACCCCGGATGCCCTGGGTGTCCACGTCGTCGAGCCCCAGGTTGAGCCCGAGGATTTCGTTGCCCATGATGACCACCTTGGCGGCGGCGTCGTGGCCGTCGACGTCCCCGGACGGGTCGGTCTCCGCGTACCCCAGTTCCTGGGCCTCGCGCAGCACCTGATCGAAGTCGCTGCCCTCCGTTGCCATCCGGGTGAGCATGAAGTTGGTGGTGCCGTTCAGGATGCCCTCGATGCGGGTGATCGTGTCCCCGGCAAACGCGGTCCTGGCGGCGTTGAGTACGGGCACGGCGGCCGCCACGGTGGCCTCGGCGCGCAACTGGACGCCCGCCTCCTCGGCGCGCTCCTTCAAGTCGTTCCAGGCGTGGACGACAGGGCCCTTGTTGGCCGTCACCACGTGCAGGCCGCGCTTGATGGCGCCCCGGCAGTGGCCGACCGCCGGCTGGCCGCCGCTGGCCAGGTTGGTCGGCGTGACCTCCACCAAGACATCGGCGGGGCACTCCCAGATCAACTCGTCCATCAGGTTGCCGCGGGCCCACTGAACGTGGCCGGGCTGAAGGCCCTCGTCGCTGGAGGCGATCTTGTCGCTGCGGGCGATGCCGGTGACGACCAAGTCGACGCCGTGGCGGTCCAGGATGCTTTGGCGCCGTTCGGCGATGATGTTGTGCAAGGCGCGGCCGACACCGCCGTAACCGGCCAGCAACACCCGCGTGGGCGGGGAGTCGCTCATGCGGCACCTCCGATGGTCTCGATAACATCAAGACCCGCCTCGCCGGCAACCTCGCGCAGGGCCCGCAGGCCAGCCCTCAGGGCGGCGGGCTCGTCGGCAGAGAGCTGGATGAGCACGGCGCTGGGGGCGTCGTGGGCGTTGATGCGGGCGTCGACGCGGCCCACGCTGGTGCCGCTTTGCCACACCGGCTCCAGGAGGTTCTGGATGTTGGCCTCGAACACGTGGCCCGACAGGAGCACGGCCGCGCGGCTCGGGCCGCCTTCGCGGTTGACGCGCAGCAGCCGGTGCTTCGACGTGATGTCCGCGATGAGGCCCACGACGTTGCTTTCCTCGATCTCGACGCCAAACAAAACGGGCAGCCGGCCGTCGACCTCCTTCTCGTGGCGGTGCAGGACGCTCAGGACGTTGCCGCCGTGGTTGGCGATGACGCTGAGGACCCGTTGCAACTGGCCGGGCGCGTCTGCCAACTCCACCTCAAATTCCAGTCTCATGCGAGCGCCTCCAGGATAGCCTGCTGCGTGGCCGCCAGCCGGATGGGAGGCCGGGCGAGCCGCTCGGCGGCGGACGGGTCCTTGAGGCCGTTGCCGGTCAGCACGCAGACCACCTCCTCCGAGGCGTCGACGGCCCCCGATGCCACGAGTTCCCGTAGGCCCGCCACACTGGCGCACGACGCGGGCTCGGCAAACACGCCCTCAAGCCGGGCCAGAAGCCCCTGAACCTCGGTGATCGCGTCGTCGGTCACGGCGTGGGCGGTGCCATCGGTGTCCCGGATCGCCCGCAGCGCCTTGACCGCCGACACGGGGCGGCCGATGCGGATCGCCGTCGCCAGCGTATCGGGGTCGTTGACCTCGGTGATCGCCGCAGCACCGGACTGGATGGCGGCGGCAACCGGCGCAGCGCCTGCCGCCTGGATGCCGGTCAGGCGAGGCATATCCGCGACGAGGCCGGCGTCGGCGTAGTCGCGCAGCCCGGCGTACCCGGCACTGATGTTTCCCGCGTTGCCAACAGGGTAAACGACGCGGTCCGGCCGGCCGTCGCCAGCGGCCGCCCGCTGGTCCAGGACCTCGTACATGAGGGTCTTCTGGCCCTCCAGCCGGATGGGATTCTTCGAGTTTAGGAGGGCGATCTTGCCCCCCTCGGCCAACTTCACGACGAGGTCCATCGCGTCGTCGAAGCTGCCCTCGATCTCCAGCACCTGCGCGCCGTGCACGAGGCTCTGGGCGACCTTGCCAATGGCCACCTGGCCCGCCGGCAGCAGCACCGCCGTCGGCACCCCCGCCCGCGCGCCGTACGCCGCCATGGAAGCCGCCGTGTTGCCGGTGCTGGCACACCCCAGCAGCGTCGCGCCGGCGCCAACGGCCCAACTGACCGCGCACGTCATGCCCCGATCCTTGAACGAACCCGTCGGGTTGTCCCCCTCGATCTTCAGTTGCAGACGCTTTACGCCGACCAACTCGGCTAGCCGCGGCGCCTCCAGCAACCGGGTGCCGCCCTCGCCCATCGTGACCGGAGCCAGGCCGGCGTGGTGCGGCAAGAACTCCTTGTAACGCCACACCCCCAGAGGCCGGTCGCGCCAGCCCGCCGGGAGGGCCGGCGCCTCGCGCACGACCTCCAGCAAGCCGCCGCAGCGGGAGCAGCCGCAATTGGCCGGCAATTCGTCGAGCGTGGCGTCACAGGCGAGGCAGTGCAACTGCATGGTGGACCTCCTGGAATTCGGGGCGGGCGGTGAGCGCCCGGGCGGGAATCTGATGTTCTTGGACAGCGGCGGCCATCGCGGCGGCCACGACGCCGGCCGCCTGGCCATCGTCGCAAACCGCGATCATCGCCGGGCCGCTGCCACTGATGGCGACGCCGTAGGCTCCGGCCGCCAGGGCAGCCGCGCGAGCGTCGTCGAAGTAGGGAAGCCGCGCCTTGCGGTACGGCGTGGACAGCCTGTCGTCAAGGCAAGCGCCGAGGGCGGCCACGTCGCCGTCGTGGCACGCCGCCACCAGCGCCGCCGCGTTGCCAATGTTCGACACCGCATCGGCCAGCGGGACGGTTTCCGGCAGCAGGGCGCGCATCTCACGCGTGGGCAGGGCGAGATCGGGTGAAACGATCGCGAGGTGCAGGTCCGCCGGTGGCTGGAGCCGCCCCAGAACGGGGCGACCGGCGCGCAACCGGACAACGGCAACACCACCAAGGATCACGGCGGACACGTCGTCGTAATGCCGACCGGCGGCAACCGCCTCGCCGGCGGCGGCGGCCTCAACCAACGCCTCCGGCGTCAAGCCCAGTTCCGGGTGCAAGGCATGGAACGCCAGCGCCGCGCCGCCCGCCGAACTGGCCGACGAGCCGAGGCCGGACCCGCCCGGCTGGCCCTTCATGATGCACACATCATAGCACTCCTCCAGCCCAGCGGCCCTGCGCAGGTGATCCAGCGCCGCGCCGGCAACGTTTGCACCCCAAGCCGATGGCAGCGACGCGGCGCCCGGCCCATCCATTGTGATCCGGTCCTCATGGGCGACCGAAACCTCAATGCGATCACCGAGGCCGGCCAGCGCCAGGCTGAACGTGTCAAAGCCCGGGCCAAAGTTGCCGCACGTCGCCGACGCCCGAATGGTCACCCGGTCGGCGCTCACGCCGCCACCCCGCCGCGGGGCACCATGCCGCATGCCAACCTCGTTTCCACTGGACCACCTGGACTCCAAAACAGGGTCAGGCAGCCCGAAGCCTACGCTTCGAACCGCGTCGTGCGGCGCGTCGTGGTCGTCGCGCTCACAGCCATGTGACCGCCACGGCACCGTCGACCGGCTTAGTTAGGCGTTGCGCCCCGCATTCACGCTGGCACCGGCGCCATCAGCACTGCAACGTCACCGTCAGGCCGCCGTTGAGGTTGCTCCAAGAAGCGGTCATGCGCCAAGTGCCGGGGGCCCCGTTGAGCGACTGGACATCGTTGCCGACGCCGCTACCAGCCCACGCGCTACTCCGACTC
>JBFJYU010000029.1:0-17243 GCA_041622435.1 Thermoplasmatota archaeon
ATGAATCTATCTGTTTGGGACATCCCCTTGTGCTCCAGTTCCCCGGGCGCGCGCATTCGCCCGCCCCCGCGCGGCGCCAGGCCCTCGGCCCGCCCCGCGCCCCTTATGACCGAGCGAAGCTGAGCGGAGCGCGCGGGATGCTCACCCTCACGGCTGACGACGGCAAATTCAAGCTCTCGGGGAGCCTCGATCCAGCCGCGCTGGGGGACCTCAAGGACCGCCACCTGCCGGGCCCGACATGGGACGTGGCAGGGCACGCATGGATCCTCGACGACCCCGCGACCGCCCGATTCCTTGTGGAAACCCGGATCGTGAGCGCCGACGCCGAGGCACACGCCGCCATGGATGCGCAACTGGCCCAGGCCGAGGAGCCGACGCCGGCCCAGCGCGCGGACGCCCTAGAGGCGAAGCTCCGACCCTACCAGAGGCGGGGCGTCGAGTACATGCTGGACCGCCGGCGCGTACTGCTGGCCGATAGCATGGGGTTGGGCAAGAGCCTGCAAGCGCTGGTGGCCGTGGAGAAGGCGGCGGCCTACCCGTGCGTCATCGTCTGCCCCAGCGCCGTCAAGCTCGGCTGGCAGCGCGAAGTGCTGAAGTGGACCCCGTGGCGCAGCGTCCAAGTCATCGACAAGGGCCGCGACCGGCTGCGTCGCTGCGACATCACTGTCCTCAACCCGGAACTGCTCGGACGGCAGATCGAAGACCTGAAGGACCTCCGGCCGCGCGCCGTCGTGCTGGACGAGGCCCACTTCTTCAAGAACCCGGCATCACAGCGCAGCCGGCTGGCCCTGGAGCTGGCCGATGGAGTCCCGCTGCGGCTGGCCCTGACGGGAACCCCCATCAAGAACCGGCGGGAGGACCTGGTGCATCAACTCCGCCTGCTGGACCAACTGGAAGAGGCCCTCCACATCTTCAAGGGCATCCTGCCGCACTGGTACAAGCGCGAAATGGGGCCGCTGGCGGAGGCCCACGCCGTGCGAGCCCTGCAAACCCTCGACCGGCGCACCCTCAACGCCCGGCTGCGCGAGGTCTGCATGATCCGCCGCACCAAGGAGGACGTCGCCGAGGACCTGCCGCCCCTGGAACGCACCCGGATCGACGTGGCCCCCGCGCGCAGCGTCCAGTACCGCGAACGCGAGAAGGCCATGCTGGCATGGGTCCGCGAATGGCAAAACAAGGCCGGCCGCGACCCAACGGACCTGATCGCCGGCACCGGGCTCGGACTCCAATTCAGACAACACCTCACGCGGCTGCGGCGGGAGGCGGCACTGACAAAAATCCCCGCGGCGGCCGAATGGGCCGAGACACTCAAGGGCGGCGGCGAACGCGTGATCTTCTTTGCCTACCACAAAAACGTCGTGGCCGCCCTCGCCAAGGCGCTGCCGGGCCGAGTAGCCACGATCACAGGCGACACCCCCCAAGCCGCCCGGCGCGCCCTGCTCGACTCCCTCGACCACTTCGACTTCCTCGTCGCCACCATGGACTCTACCGGCTACGGCGTCGACGGCATCCAGTTGCACGCATCCCACGTGGCCTTCGTCGAACTGGACTGGACCCCCACCAAACACGAGCAATGCGAGGGCCGCCTGCACCGCATCGGCCAAACCGACCACGTGAACGCCTGGTACTTCGTCGCCACCAACACCATCGACCGCGACATGATGGGAATCCTGGAATCCAAATGGGCCGACATCCAGGGAGTCGTCGAGGGCCGCGCCAGCGATGAGGAATTCCTCGGCGAAGTGCTGCGACGCATCCTCGCCGAAACAGCCTAAGCCCCAGCCACCGCGGCGCCACAACGTCTTTGGCCACAGGCACAAGTTGCCCGCCCATGACCCGCCTGCTAGCGGCACTCGCGGCGCTCGTGCTGATCGCCGGATGCCTCGGCGAAGAAAACGCCCAGCCCGACGAGGCCAAAGCCGAACCGGAGCTCCTCATCGACGCCGACCGACCCACCGAGTCCTTTGGCGACATCGTCACCGGCCCCGCCGTCGGACCCGACCTGAACGCCACGACCGCCGCGGCGCCCAAACTCGTCGAAGGCGAATGGTGGAGGGTCCGCTTCGACGCATACCTCGGCCGCGATACCGTCGAGGTGGTGCGCGTCGTCGCCAACGTCAACGACGACGGCTACATCATGGGCATGCCCCACGAGGGCTGGCTCAAGGAAGCTATCTCCTTCCATAGCCCCGCCTTCGGCGACGTCAACTTCGACCTATCCTACAACACCCACAACGTCCGCTTCGAGCCAGTCCGGTTCCCCCTTGAGACGGGCGCCACGTGGAAGACCGAATTTGCCACCACGCCGATGATCGCCACCGTCACATCGGCGGACGAATTCACGGCCGAGATCGTCCTCGAAGTCGACGCCGAAGCACAGGGCTCCGACCCCGTCACCGAAGCCCTCGGATTCTTTTCCGGCGCCGCGACCCGACTCACCTACGACGCCCGCCAGCACGAGGTCGTCAAGATGGAGTCGGAGATCGGAACCTGGGAAGTCATCGAACACGGCTACGGCTACGAGGGATGGGTGACCGTGCCCCGGGGAGAACACACGGCGATCGACTACGGAACCTTCGGGCCCGTCTCAGAAACCCACTCACCCGCGCCCCGGACCATCGACGTGTCTGGCGGGTTCAACCGGATGACCATGATGCACTTCGTCGGGACCGCCACGGACGCCCCCGGCTACTTCCGCATCCGTGACATCGCGCCCGACGAAACCGAATTCCTCACGGAAATGCAAGGCGCCGGTTTCATGATCAAATTCTACGAAAGCAACGCCCCCGATGGAACCTGGACCGTTGAAGACGTGACCGGCGGCGCCGGCTTCACGTACAGCATGGGCATTGCGTATCACCAGTACGACATTCACCTGCCCGACGGGGCCCGGCGCTCCGACCACAGCCACGCAGTGATTCGGTAAACCCGGGGCAGGCGCGGGGCGCGGCAGCGCAGGCGAAAGATGGCCCGGCTTTCAGCCGGCCTTGGCCTTCAGCAGCGCTGCTTTCGCCCACCTCCTGTGTGGCCACAGCCGCTTGAGCACCGTTGACTGGTGGCCTGCCACCTGCTGGCAGACATGGAACCCCAGCTCCGGGACCAGGGGTGCATCGGGGCAACAGGAGCAGTTGATCGTATCGCTGCTCAGGTTGTGCATCACCACCAGACTGGGATAATAGCCGGAGAAATCGCAGGCAGCCACGTCCTCGTAGATTCCCGGCTCAGGGACCATGATCTGGCCGCCGCGGTCGACAGCGCACAGCGTGGCCGCGTCCTTCCAGTCCTCGGCGAGGTTGCGCTTCCACGGCAGCGCGACGCCCCGGTCTGTCGCTTCGTCGATCTGCATCTGTTGAAGGGCATATCCCGCGCCGTTGCGGTTCACGTCCTGCGCACGCCGGTTGCTCACCCGCGCCAGGTAGAGGATGCCGTGCAGGTCCTTGCGGTCATCCTCCGAGTCGAGGGTCTTCTTGGACAGGTCGATGTGCCAGCGGCCGCGGAGGTAGTACGCGTGGGTTTTGTGGAGCCAGCGGCCGTAGGTGTGGATCGACTTTGATTCCTGGTCCGGGTGGTCCGGGTGCGGGTCCGTCTCGCGACCCAGCCACACGTGGTGGTGCAGATCTAGGTCCCGGATGCGCCGCAGCAGGTACGGAATGTCGAACCGATCGCCGTGACGCGTGACGATCACATCCGGATCGAGCCGCTGCAAGCGGCGCCCCATTTCCCGCAGGACCGCGCGCTCCGCGCTCGGCTCTCCCGGAGACGGGCACTCCAGCACGAGGTCCCCCAACCGGATCGATTCAAGCGGGTCGGACCAGGAGCGCTCGGGGCCGGCCTGACTGGACTTCACTTCGAGCCGAAGCACGACGAGGCCAGGGTCCGGGTAGTCGACCGTCCAGCGATCCTCTCCCCGCGCAAGGCAGAGGGTGTCGGAATCGAGCCGGCACAGGTGGAACAGGCCCTGACTGTGCAGCCAGCGGGACTCCGGCTGATGATCCACGTCAAAGAACAGGAATCCCTTGCTGGCCGTCGCCTTGCGCAGGTCCGTCGCCACGCGGTGCAGGTCCTGCAACCGCCGGGGCCGTACGCGCAGAACCGGTTCCTCGGGGCCCCGGAGCCACAGCCGGGCGTCGTCGCGCCAGAAGGACTCGACCCGGTCGTCGGCGGCCAACAGTTTCTCGGCCGTTTCGAGGGGCTGTGCCTCGGATTTGAGGCAGAATTCCGGATGGTACTCAACGTGTCGCTTGAACACCCGGTCGCCCTGCTTGATCCACAGCACGAGCAGGCTTTTGCGGGGGTGCGGATAACAGTCGAAGAGCCAAGCGTCGGTCAACGTTGAGATTGATGGTTGTTCTGCTTCAAGTCCGCCTCGATGGGGTGAGTGGAGCTACTCGGCGGCTGGCGGCAGCCAAAGGCCAACAAGTGTGCTGGCTATTTTATATGGCGGCCCACACTTTGTCGAACTGATTAGATCAGCATCTTGGGGGATGGTTTAGATGAAACAGTTACACCATGTTGCCTTGCTTCTTACCGGCCTTGCCTTGGTGGGTTTGTCGGTGGTCCCTGCCGCCCACGCCACCAACCCTGGACCTGCCACGATGGATTTTGTTTCCTGCTCGAATGGCGCGGCCACCTCCGCGTGGGGCCAGCCCTCAACAGATGCTAGCCGACTGCTGGACTGCCCCCTCACCTACACTCTAACAATTTTTGTTTGGCTCCAGGATTGCGTTGATCCGAGTGGGGGCAGTCGCACGGCAACGCAACTGGTGGGTCGGCTCCTGCCCCCACATGTCTTCATCCCCCAAAACATCTACATTCCTCCACACATGTCTGAGTTGGATGACATCGTGGCCCCTTCGACGATTGGGGTCGGGGGGGATGACTGCATTTGAAGCTCGCCGTCGCGGCGTTCGTCGCATTTGCGCTGGCCGGATGCTTCGGTTCCTCGGATGTCGACTCGATAGAGGAACAAGAGCCCCCATTTCATTGGCCCGCCGGAACTGGCCCGGACCCTAGTGGACGTTCTAGCGTTAATCTTCCTGAGATTGAAGGTTGGGGACCGTTGGTCATGCGAGAATGCCAAGGAATCTACACGACCCAGGCCCTCCCCGACCACCTCGTCGCGGCAGAGCCACCCCCCGGATGGCCCACCAATGGCCCCCTTCCTGCCAGCTGGCTTCGTTACCAGCACATCACCTGCCATCGGGTCGCCTGGGGGCCCTTCGAGCGTGGGCCTGTTCATTTCGTTATGGAAGGCCACAGCCTGCGTGATCCACCAGAGGACTGCCGCCAAGACTACGATTATCGTCACGTAACAACCTTCCTAGGTGTCAGCGACGTGGAGCTGGCGGAGGCCATGAAAAAGCACCTGAATCTTCCTGCGCGCGTGATCGAAGCCCAATGGGAGGAGGGCTCTGCGCCTGCCGGCCTATTCCGTTTTGCTTGGAACCCAGTGGATCAAGAACCATCTTCAATTATGGCAATGGGGATTCCTGAGCCGGGCGGAACCGTGCAACTGCTTGGCAACAATTTCTTCATCGAAGGCAATCAAGTTGTTCGCATGGAACTTCTGAGTACGGAAACCTCGGCAAGGGCTGAGGCCAAGACTGTGATGGGGACGATGGGGCCCTATACTCTCCAGTATCAGGCAACGGGCGAACTCTACGCTGCCGGAGCGGACATTATCTACGCAATGGATGCCGAAATGACTACAACCACATTTGGTGATCTTCAGTGCGAAACGCCTGGCTCCTGATCGCCGGCCTTATGCTTATCCCATCGGGCGCGGCGGCCGAGAACGTTTCGTTCTCGTTCCCCATGCTACACAAGGCCCGGATTGGATTCACCGCGAACAGCAAACATCCTGGCTGGATTTCCAGGCCACACCGTGGGCCGGTCATGGGTCATTCCCTTTCGAGTCCCCTCAGCAACTCACAGATGAGACAGCTGAATGGGCACCAACCGAGTCTAGAGAGCAAACGATAGTGGCCAATGGCAAAGAAGCAAGCATACTGGTTCACGCAGAGCGCATTGACGTTTTCGGGCTGGCTCGCGCGATTACCGACGCCGCACGCTCCGGTCAAGCCGATTGTCTGATCAATGGGCTAACTGACGAGGAATTGGCTGCGCGGGCGATTCAGAAGGATCGCTGCGAAAGCGGCCATTTGTGGACGCGGTGGGAACCTGGGGGGCCTCTAACCGTCAAGGCGTCCGGGATTTCACGGGTTATTCTCTTCAACACCACGGTAGAATGCTATGAAGGCTGCTGGAGTGGAGGTGGCTACCACCGAGACGTCCAGGTAAGCCAACAAGGATCTGCGGCGGAGATTTCGAGGTACACGTACAGTGAGGCCCAAGGGATGGGTGGTGATCTGGAGATTAACGGCACCGTCGCAGTTGCTGTCGCATTATACCCATCCTCGGATTTGCATACAATTGGAGCGGCATTCCTGATGCGAGGTCAGGGCGCAGGCATCCCCGCAACGGGTAATGAAACCGTCGTCTTGCGCGGGGAGTTCTACCTAAATAGCATAGCGCGAAGCACCACACACCCTCTACGAGGGACGGGTGAGCTTAATCTGCAGCAGGGCGAACTGTGGGTTGACGAAGCGAAATGGGATCGTGTAGTGACAGGAGTTGGTGCAGTTGCTGGGATTGGCATCATAACCATGATTGCCAAACTTGCCTTCGCCCTCCTCACCAAACTAAAGCCTCAAAATGCCCTCAGTCACCCCAAGCGAAAAGCGTTGATGGATTACATCAAAGCCCGCCCCGGCGCCACGTTCCGTGAACTTCTGAGGGCGACGGGGATTCATTCGGGAACGGCGCGGCACCATGTGGCAGTGTTGGTTCGCAGTGGCTTGGTGATGCAGCAGGATCACAAGTCAACGCATCGGTTCTTCGAGAACCACGGCAAATTCAATGACAATTGGAGCGAAGTGGTGTTATTGCGGGAGCCGGAGTTGAAGCAATTGCATGCTTGGCTGGCTGCCAACCCGAATTCGCCCCAGAAGGCGATCCTGGCCGCTGCGGGCGAGTGGGGCTGGGGTCGCTCGACGACACAGCACCGCTTGGCTCGCCTCGCGGAGGATGGCCTCGTTGTAATCAAGCAACAGGGACGCCTCAAATTGCACTCCGTCACCAACGCCCAGCCGGCCAAGGCTCCCGTTGTGCCGGCCAGACCAGGCGTTACGTCGGCGAGCTAGGCCGCCACGGGCAACCTGCTCTGCCCCATCTGCGCCAACTCCGTTCTGCTGCGCTGGGGCCGCCGCGTGAGGAGGCCCGCCTCCCAGAGGGCCTGGCAGGCTTCGCCCAGTTGCTGCCGCGTGAGTTCCAGTTCCGTGCGGGTGTCCTCCACCTCGCGCAGACCCTCCATGAGCATGGCGAGCAGGACGGGTCGCTCGAAGTCAAGGTGGGGCCGGCGGTTGATGGCGTTGCTGTGCCGGCGGGCTCTGCACACCATCTCGTCGAACCAGCGTTGCTCCCGGGGGTGCAGTTCCGATCGGAATGCTGCGTAGCGGTGCTCGAACGTGTCGAGCGCCATCGTGGTCGTGGGGGTTGATTGTCCCATGTTGCGCCTCCAAGGGACCATTGTGGGCTGCGGGGTTGAGGAGTCTGGGAGGGGGTGAGAAAATTCAATACCTCCTCAATGCAAGTCGTCTGGAGCGTGGTCTTCGGCGCACGACTGGCGCCTGAACGTCCTCCTCCATGAAGTCCAGCAACGTCACTTGTCGCCTGAGCCATGGATCGACGATCAGGCCGCCTTCCTCGGCGGCGCGCCACCGGTTGCCGGGGCAGGTGATGCTCCAGCGTTTTTGGACGGCTTCGTAGGTGAGGCGGGCGAGGGTGGGGTGGGTTCGCCACCAGCGTGTCATGTCGACGCTGAGGACGAGTGGGATTTCGTGTTCGCGAGCCACGCCGTTGAGGTGGTTGAGGGCGTAGCGGACGTAGTCCTCCTGTTCCCAGTCTTGCAGTTCGTCGGTTGAGAAGAGGCGGTCGAAGGGTGCTGCGAGGGCGAGTGCGGTGTCGACTTCGTGCAGTTTCTGGCCGAGGTGTTGGGTGAGTACGCTGTCCCATTGGAAGGGGGTCATGCAGCGTTTGACGAGCAGGCGGGTGGCGCCGTGGTCGGCTTGGTGGCCGCGTTCAAGGTTGAGTTCGGCGAAGTCGTAGGGGTTGAAGCCGTGGTCGCCGTCGCACCAGAGCACGTGGCCGTCGTGGTTGTGGATGGCGTGGTGGGCGAGTTCCTGGTGGAAGGCCCGCAGTTGGTGGCGCTCCCCGTGCAGGAGCGTGAGGCCGGGTTCCAGGAGTGGTTCCCACACGCTACTCCATGTCGCGGGGGTGCTAAACGAGCGTCGTGGCGGGGTGGGTGAAGCCACCCGGCGAGGGGGCAACCGCTGCGCGGTCGCTTCGCGGCCCTGACTTGGCCCTGCTTTGGCATCTGGTGCTCTGCCTCGGCCACGGAGTCGGCGGCGCTTTGGTGTCGCTCTGGCGCGCCCAAGCACACGGCGTGCGCTATTCCTCGAGGTCGATTTCGGGGTCGGCGGCGACGAGGAAATCCTCTTCGGCTTCCAGGGGCCCCATGGCGACCAGGATGTCCCCGGGTTCGACCACGAATTCGCCGTCGATGCCACTGTGCCAGCGCCCGGCGCGCTTGGCCGCGAGGATGCGCATGCCCCACTCGGTCTCCAGTTCGATGTCCCCGAGCTTCTTGCCCGAAAACGCGCTCTCCGGGTGCAGGCTGACCTTCGTGATCGTCGAGTCCGACTCCCGGATGGACTCCTTGATGACCGGGTGAAGTTCCATGTCGCGCAGGACCACGTCGGCGATCTCAAGCGCGCTGTTGGCAATCACTTCCGCCGCCTGGGCCACGTGAAGCAGCACAATGGCGTGATCGATCGACAGGGATCCGTCCTTGACCGCCTCAAGGCTGAGGCGCTGCACCAGGTCGAAGTGGGTGCTCATCTCTTCCTCCAGGCTCACCACCTCGGCCGCGATGGACTGGGAGTCGTACAGCAGCGCGGAGTACGCCAGGTCGACCATCAACTCCGAGTTGTCCTTCATGTCCACCAGGATCTCCTCGACCCGTCTGGCGGGGGGCGTGGGCGCATCGTCGCCCGTCATAGCTCATCCACCTCGCCGTGAACGAAGTCACGCAGGTGCTGGGCCCCTTCCAGTTGGCCCCGCAGCACCAGCACGTCCGCCTCCTGGAGCATCGTGGTCGCGCCCGGCCCGTAGATCCAGCCCTTGCCGCGCCGGATGGCGAGCACGCGCATGCCGGTGTGGCTGGCCACGTCGAGACCCCCCAGCGTGTCGCCGATGACGCGGCTGTCCGCCGGGATCTTCAGGGTCGCGATGCGGTCGTCCGCCTCGTTGAGCACGCGACTCAGAAACGGTTTAAGCTCCACGTTTTGGTCGAGCAGTTCCACCATCTTCTCGGCCGCGTTGGCAATGTGTTCCGACGCGTCTGCCACCTGGATGATGCCGGCGACCTGCTCGGCCTCGTCGACGGTTCGAACCGACAGGCTAGCCGTCAACCGGAGTTGATACTTCAACCAGTCCATGCGGCGAGCCAGCGCCTCCACCTCCTCGCCGATGGGGTCGGAGTCGAGCACCAGCGCCGAATACGCCAGGTCGGTCATCAACTCCGAGATGTCCTTCATCTCGGTGAGGAGCTCACGCACGGTGAGTGGCGTGTACTCCACCTCTTCGTAGGCCTTCACGCGTCGTCTACGCAGTTTCATGGGTCGTCCTTTGCATGGGAAAAGAGGCAAATACAGGTGCGCCGGGCGCGCGGGGCACACCGCGCGCCGTAGGCGCCAGCACCCGCTCGCAGTGACGGCCGGTCACAGCCGCACCACCGCCGCAGCAAACAGCAGAAAAATGATACCGAGGGTGTCGCCCGCCGTCGTCAGCACAGGCACCACAACGTTGTCCGGGTCCCAGCCGCGGCGGTAGCTCAGCCACCCCACGACCATCACGAGGATCACCATTGCAAACACGAGCAGCAGGCCCGCCAAGAACGTGGCCAGCATCAGCTTGCCGACGTTCACCGGCACGCTCACCCCCATCAACTAGCGCCCCAGGCCCGCGGCCAGGCCCATGAAAGCGAAGGTCACGGCCGCCAGCGTCACGCTGGCCGTCACGTCCCGCCGGAAACCCCGGCCACGATTGGACATGAGTCCGCCAAAGTGCAAGCCCGACGCCACGCGCGCGCCCAAAATGCTGCCCACGTTGCCGCCGATCCCGTTGACCGCCGGCACCAGGGCCAGCAGAATCGGCACCGCCAGAAGGCGGTCCTGGAACGCCGCCAGCACCTGCCCCGACAGCACGCCGATCACGACCGCGCCCGTGAGAACCGGGAGCGACTGCAGCGTGATGCGCATCCAGTGGTACGTCGGCGGCCCCCGGCTGCGAACGCTCACCCGAAGCCCCCCACCAGCCCCGCCGCCAGCCACAGGCACAGGAGCGTGAACAAGTCGCTCATGGTCATCAGCACCGGCCCGGCCACATTGTCAAGATCCAGGCCCCGCCGGAACGCCACGCGCATCGTGAGAATCGCCACGCCCCCCATGATGACTCCCGATACTGCGCCAGCCGACACGGCAATGATCGCCAGCGGCAGGATACCTGCCGACTCGAAGCCGAGCGAAACCGTGGTGACATGCGCCACGACGGCCGCCAGCACCGACAGAATGACGCCCAGCACCATGCTCGCCGCCAAGTTATGCCACACCACGGGACTCACCCACCGATCCCGCGGCAACAAACCGAACCGGGTCGCGGTGCCGAGCCGGCTGCCCATGCTCGTCGAGATGTTACCCCGCATGGCCAGCACCGCCGGCAGCAACGCCAACAGACCCGGCAGCCGCTCCAAGCTATGCTCCATGCGACCAATGAAGGAACCGGCGGCCAACTCAATGACGGCCATGGCCAAGAGCAGCGGCAGGGACTCCCGCAGGATATCCCACACGCGGGTTTCGGCCATCCAGCCCCGCCTCAGGTAGCCTGTCCGACGACCTCAGCCTCGACGATGTCCTCGTCCACAGGGCCTTGGGAGATACGCTCGACCAACGCGAACGAATGCAGCACGGTGCGCACGTTGGTGGCGCGGCCGTAATAGGTGAGCAGGTTGCCGATGATCAACAGCGTCGACCCCAGGACAGCCAGAATCAGCACGCCCCGCTGGGCGCCGATGTCGAGGATGCCGCCCTTGCCATACCAGGCGTCGGGGTACGCCGCCGAGAAATAGAACACCGCGGCCAGGGCGAAAATGAGCCCCGCCAGGGTCACGATGAGACCAATGGTTCCCCAGTGGTTGGGTTCGTCGACGCTTTCCACGCCCACGTCCGTCTCCACGTCGACCGACCCTTGCAGGGCGCCGACGCGCGACGCCACGTCAAGGACCACGCGGTCCTGCTCCGCCACGGAGTCATCGTCGACCTCCTCCTCGTAGATGACGAGGTAGTCCTGCTCAGCCACGCGAAGCCACCTCCCACTCGTCGATGTCGCCAGGCCCGACGCTGACGTTCGCCTGGGCGCTGTGCATCTTGTAGTCGCGGGAGCGGCCCTCGCCGACTTGGCGGCGGCCGTAGAAGAAGAGCGAACTGCCCGTCAACGTGAGGGCCATGCCGAGACCCCACAGGATCTCAACGAGTTCGATGTTGTTCTGGGCCTGCTGGACGGTGTCGGCGCGCGACACGAACCACTGGTCGGGGTACGCGACGAAGAACGTGACCACGCCGGTGACGACCAGGATGGCACCCACCATGATCGTGGCGAGCCCCATGTACGCCGCGGCGGACAGGTCCTTCTGGAAATGGAGCGGGATGGGCTCTTGCACGTCCTCTTGCTCAAGGCGCACCGTCTCGACCGATTCAGGTGCGTCAGGCTTCAGGACCACCCGGATGCGGTTGTCGGTCACGCTTTGTCACCCTCCTTGTCTTCCTCGACATCGATCGGGACGGAGCTGAGCACGGCCTTGCCCTCGCGGCGCATCTGCTCCTCGACGGCCTCGCGGGACCCGCCGCGCAGCACCTTGACGCGAACCCGACGGGTCTTGCTCGTCGACGTGGTCGTCGTGGTGGTCGCCGGGGCGTCGTCAACGCGCACCAGGTACGGGACCTGGGTGCGGCTGTTGACGCGCACCTCATAGCCGTCGGGCAGAGGGCACGCTTCGCCCTGCGCCGGGGCTTCCTTGGCAAAGAAGTACACCGGCCGCTCGCCCTCGCCGCCGTCCACCTCGCGGCGGTACAGCGTGTAGTCGCCGTGGGTGAAGGCGCCGTCGGCGCGGGGAGCCACCTCCTTCAGGTCCTCCGGCTCCTCCTCGGGCTCGGCGGCACTCCACGCGGACTCCAGGTCGCCGAGATCCTCCTCGACCGGCTCCTCCACGACGGGGACAAACGCCTCCTCGGGCTCCTCGACCGGCTGCCAGCCGGCCTCCATGAACTCCACCGTCTCCGGCGGGGCCACGGCCCCAGGACTGGCGGAGCGGATCAGCTTCGAACCCGGCGGGCACTCGCCCTCCTTCGCCAGGAACGGCAGGCCGGTCTCGGTGTTCTCGCACACGTCGTATCCCGGCGGCAGGTCGCAGGGGACGCCGACGCGGGGCTTGGTGCGGCTGAAGAAGTAGATGCGCTGGGTGCGCCCGGACGGCAACTTGACGTCGCGGTAGTACAGCTTGTAGCCGATGCTGTACTCAAACTCGCCCGTCTCGACGCGGCCCCGGTCGTACTCCCGGCGGCCACCCTTGGGAATGAAGCTGACCATGCCCTCATCGCCGGTCGGCGAGAAATCGGGCAGGTCCTCGTACGGGTCGCGCACCACGAAGCTCGTCTCGCCCGGACCCTCCGGTTCGACCGGCTCGGGCGCTGCCATCGGTGCCGGCGCCGGCTCCGCGCCGCCCGGCGGCGCCGCCACGAAGTCGTATTCGGGCAGATCGCCGCCCGAGTACTCCACCTCGATGGTCCGCTTCTCCGACGGCCCCAGCTTGCGCTCGATTTCCTCCTCCGAATAACCCAGTCGGCGCAGCAGGCTGACAAGGTACGGCCGGTCCACCTGGACGCCAGCAGGCAGGGCGAGTTCGTCGAGGGTCACGCGCAGAGGATCGGGGGACGTAGGCATGGCGGACACCGGATGGCTGTTGCCAACCCTGGACCTTCTATATACCGTTTCGATTGCGTCCGTTTTTCTTTCGACATTGAGGAACCTGCCAAAAGTAGCGCCTCGAAGCCTCAAAACGGCCGGGAGGGCCCCGGACACGGCGCCGCCAGGCCCCCGCAACGCGCCCCAAAGCCCAAAAAACAGTCGCCCCGGCCGCCACGCAGGACCCCGGCCGGCGCCGGCCCGGCATTCGAACCTTTAAGAGGCACCCCTCTCTCGGCGGGCCTGCGCCTGGGAGGGCACGCGCACCCATGATCAGATTTGGTCCAGCCGGTATTCCGCTCAGTTGCAAGGGACGCACTGTCCGGGACGGCATCATCTACACGCGCAATCTGGAACTGGACGCCATGGAGGTTCAGTTCGTGCGCGGCATCCGCATGACGGAAGAAGAGGCGCAGAAGGTCGGCGAGACCGCCGCCCTGGCTGGCGTCGAACTGCACGTCAAGGCTCCGTACTACCTCAACCTCGCCGGCGATGAGAAGAACGTCGAGATGAGCGGCTCCAAGATTCTCGCCACGGGCAAGCTGGCCCACGAGATGGGCGCCGAGACCGTGGTGTTCCACCCCGGCTTCTACGGCGAACTGTCGAAGGAGGAGGCCAAGCGCCGCATCATCGAGAACGTGCGCGACCTGCGCAACGTCTTCGTGCGCGAAGGCTGGAAGCCCCGCCTTGGCCTGGAAATCATGGGCAAGCGCGCCGTTTTCGGCAGCCTCGACGAGGCCCTTGAGGTGTGCAGCAAGGTGAAGGGCATCGTGCCGGTCATCGACTTTGCCCACATCCATGCTCGCGGCAATGGCATCCTGCAGCAGCCGGAGGACTTCAACGCGGTCTTCGACCGCCTGGCCCCGCTGCGCATCGAGCACTTCCTGATCCACTTCACGGGCATCCTGTACGAGAACGGCAACGCGCGCTACCGCCTGCCCATCAAGAAGGGCGACCTGAAGTTCGAGCCGCTATGCGAGGTGCTGATGGACAACAACCTGTCCGCCACCATCATTTCCACGAGTCCCATCCTGGAGCACGACGCGATGTACATGAACATCGTGTTTGACCGTGTCAAGGACCGCCGCGAGGCCCGCATCGCGCGCGAACTGCGCGAGCAGCAGGAAAAGGAAGAGAAGGAGAAGCGCGACGCCGCCAAGAAGGCCCAGGCCGAAGAGGAGAAGCGCCTCAAGGAAGAGGAAGAGGCCAAGAAGGCCGAGGCGGACAAGCTCCTGAAGGCCGAAGAGGAGGCCAAGAAGGCCGCCGCGCCGGACTGCGAGGCGCTCACGAAGGCGGGAACCCAGTGCAAGAACAAGGGCCGCTCCGGCAGCAAGTACTGCCCCAGCCACAAGGGCTGGCGCGGGCCGACCGTCTGGGATCTGCCGGAAAACAAGGTGCCCGAGGTCCTCCAGACCGACGACTCTGGCCGCCGCCAGGTGCAGGTTGACGACTACAAGCTGTACAAGAAGGACAGCCGCTTCTACTTCATGAAGGAGAAGAAGGAAGGCTTCAGCCTGATCTTCAAGGTGCCCGACGACCGGGAGATCGCGTACAACAAGGCCGGCATTCCGATCATTCGCAAGAAGAAGGAATAGCATGGATTTGCAGGAGCCGCTCGACTACATCCAGGGCCAGGTCGGCGAGCTCCTGCGGCTTCCCGACGGCGTCCTTGAGCAGTTCCTGGATGCCCTTGAACAGACGCCTCGCGTGTTCCTGTACGGTCGCGGCCGCTCGGGCTTCGTGGCCCGCGCCTTCGCCGTGCGGCTGATGCACTTGGGCTATCAGACGTACGTGATCGGCGAGACCATCACGGCGCCGGTGCAGTCGGACGACGTCGTCATCCTGGTATCGGGATCGGGTACGACCTACCCCGTCGTGATGACGGCCGAGCTCGGGCGAAAGCTCGGGGCCACCGTGGTTGGCGTGACCGCCCGCCCCGAGAGCGAGATCGGCCGCATGAGCCACATCGTCGTGCCGATCCTGGCGGGCACCGGCAACGGTGACCGCGTCAAGTACGCGCCGCTGGGCACCCTGTTTGAGACCGCGGCTTGGCTGTTCTTCGATGCGGTAGTCTCGCTGCTGATGGCTCGCCTCGGGGAGAACGAGGGGTCGATGAGGAAGAGGCACGCGACCCTGGAGTGAAGGAGCAAAGCGACGCCCTTCGGGATCGTACGAGCCGTGCCTTGCAATGGCATGTGCGACGCGCGAATAGCCCGAGCGCAGCGAAGGTTTTCGAGCGCGGGACGGGGCCCGGCTGCGCCGGGCCTGACAACGCTTGAGTGAGCGCAGCCAACGCGAGGAGAACGCCGTCGCATCGTGCTTGCACCGTGGCGGCCCCGGCGCCAGTCTGGTTTTCCCCGCGTCAGGCGAGGCGACCAATGGATTCGCAGGCCGGGCACGTGACGTCCATCGGCCGGCGGCCGGTGTCCGTCACCGCGAACTCGTGGTTGCAGCGCTGGCACTGGAGTTCCAACTGCACGATGCGCTCCGGCTTCTCCGGTTCAGGCGGCTTGCCGACCGGCGGCGCCATGCCATCATACACGCCCAGCGAGTCGCAATTCGGACACACATGCATAATCGGCCGGTGACCCGTGTCGTGGATGTGGAACACCGCCTTGCAGTGGGCGCACTGCACCTGGCGAACGGATCCCTCGGCGTAGCCCTCCGGCGCGGCGTCGACGCTTCCGAGCGTCAGCACAACAATGCCGACCAGCGCCGCCAGCACGCCGGCCACGATGCCAGCCCACAGGCCGACGCCGAGCTTCTCCAAGGCAGCGCGCGGCGGGCCCCAGTCCATGTTGCCCGAGTCCTGTAGCCACAGCAAGGACAGCCAAACCAGAAGGACAACAGCCAGGATAAAGATCGTGACGGACAGGCGTTTCACGTCGCGAAGGTCCACGACCGCCGATGTTGGCTCGCGTTCTTAAGCACCCGGCCACGACCCCACCCCCCGGCGGGGCCCGTTTGACGCACCTCGACCAGGCCCCCCAGCGAGCCAGGCCTTACGCGCCGCCTTCGACCACTTGCCCTCCACTCCGGTAAGAGCCTGCGGCCGGCCCAGGCACCGGCGCCCGCTGCTGCGCCGTGTACAACTTCAATCGCCCCTGCAACTTGACATCGATCAAGCCCTCGCCCGCGAGGCGGCCGAGGCGGTGCTGTGTCGTCGAACGACTCCAACCCCACTGGGCGGCGCCATCCAGGACTTCACGCTGCATGGCGCCGGGGTTGACGAGCAGCCAAGCATGCAGGCGGTTCAGCTCGGGCTCACGCAGCAGGACGATCGTGTTCCACGAATCATCAAAACGACCATGATTCTCGAAATAACGAAGCGTCGCCTTGTGGCCATGCTCCTGGATCAAATTCGTTTGTCGCAGAATGGCAAGATGATGTCTCGCCGTTCCTGCGGGAATATCGGCTCCACGAATGACCTCGCGGAACGTGCCCCCCGGATGTTCAAGGATGTAATCGTAGAGTTTCCTGCGGTTGGGGTGGGCGAGAGGGTCTTGCCTAGTGCGCGTGGAAAAAATGCCTAGCACTAGCTTGACGCCGGCGGCGAGGAGGGCGGTGATGCCGATTGCCACAACGGCCGGCCCGGTAGCTTCAAGGGGCATATTTATCTCGTCAAGATAGATGTTGTTGAAGTCGCCGGTCATAGCAGCCGTCATACGATGTGTATCATCGCCTGCGGGCTGCGCATTGGTAATGGCGATGCTGCCCCACGCACGAAAAGTTTGATCTTCGCTCTCAAGGCAATGCGAGGCGTCGCTGCACGTGAGCCCGTGAGCCAGGGGGACCCGTAGGTTACCAACGAATGTTGCGCCAATTGAAGGCCCGCCAACCACGACCCCGTAAGGTCCGGTTACCCCCTTGACGTAGGCGGCTTCTGTCCGAAAATCCACGTAAGAATATTCGTACGTTGTAATTTCAAAGGCTACCGTAGATTCTGACTCCGTCAGTCGATGGCCCCCCTCAAAGCACCCTCGTCCGCTATCGCAGGTGACCCCTACGTTATGCAGGATGATCCGATAGACGTTTTGGGCTTCAAACGACCCGGCAGATATTCCTTCGGTTTGGTCAAACCCGCGCGACATGATGCCCGAACCGGG
>JBFJYU010000030.1:0-16990 GCA_041622435.1 Thermoplasmatota archaeon
CGAGGCATCTACGACGACATACTCCTCGGATGACCGGAACAGCACCACGTTAATGCGCGGGACGACCTCCGGATCGACGGCCGCGAAGTCGATCACGACCACTGACCCAGCGCCCGCATTTCCTCCCGATGCTCCCGGATGTACTGGAGCGCGCGCCGCTCCGCCTCCTCGGGAGTCAGGCGCTTGAAGGGATCGTCGGGGTTGGCCACGATTCAGATGCTGTCCTCTAGGATTTTATTCGTTTCGGCGGCAAACCTTCAGGCCTGATGACCTCGCATGCGCGTGCATTCGGCGTAATACACGACTGGCAGGGGCTGCTCCGGTTGGATCAGCGACCGGCTTGCGTAGTCAAGGTGAGGGCTGGGGCCGCGGCCGGCGAGCAGTGCTGCTAGAAGGACGCGACGGCGCCCATGCGGCTAGGTGGGCTATGCCTCTTCAGCGGCGTGGTCATCAGCGAGGACAGCCGTATCCCAGCCGTCTAAAATGGCCCAAAGCATGTCGCATTTGTTCAACGCTCCCGCCCACACGATCGCGTCGCGTATTTCCTGCGATTTTTCTTCCGGCCAACCCGTGGGCAATGGGTACGGTAGCGATCGCGACCCCTGTACCATCCCAAGAATTATCAATTTCTCATGTGCTCGCGAGATTTCTTTTTCGAGCACCTCGGTGACACGCACATCTTCCACCTTCTGCCTGTCCGGATACAGTAACACACTCCGGGCAACGTGCCGTGAGATGCGATCGCGCTTTTTCGCTAATTCGAGGAGGTTTCGTAATTCCGCCTCGAATATTTTGGTCGCCTCAAGGACATCTGGCACGAAACCGTGCAGATCGGCATAGACCTGCGACCAATCGGGGTTCTTCGTTTGATACGGAGCTTGACGAAATTCTCCCCGAGAAAGAATGTAGCGTTGCGCCGGGAACGCCCTGGGTGCCTCGCGGGCGATACGGACGATGCCTTCTCGAAAAGCCTCCCGCACTTGCGCCAGCAGGGCTTCCCGGTGGATTTCTCGTTGTGCCGCCTTCGCGGCGGCCGACAATTGGCGTCGATCCTCGGCAGCCTCCCTGTGCAACCGCTCGTGGAGCGCGGCGGCATCAGCGTGCGCCGTCCTTGCAGCCTCTTGCCCGAGCCTCCAAAGCCAATATCCCATCACAATCGAGGAAACGGCCGCCATGGCGCCCACCCATGCGGCAATCGTAGCCGAAGAAGCCCCGGCGACAATCTCGGGCACGCTCGTCCCGTTCAACTCCTACGTCCCGTGTTCCCAGGTCTCGAGGTACGCCTTCTGCTCGGCAGTCAGCGCGTCGATGGTAATGCCGAGAACCGCCAGGCGCAGCTTGGCGATCTCCTGGTCAAGGTCATCGGGGAGCATGTGGACGCCGGGGCCGAGGGCCTCGTGGTTCTTGGCGACGTGTTCCAGGCCGAGGGCCTGCACGGCGAAACTGGTGTCCATCACTTCGACCGGGTGGCCCTGCCCGCTGGCGAGGTTGACGAGGCGGCCTTCGCTGATGAGGTACAGAACGCGGCCGTCCTTCTGCGTGTAAGCCACGACGCCTTCGCGCACGGTGCTGATGGTGGCCGCGTCCTTCTCCAGGGCGGGCTTGTTGATTTCGTTGTCGAAGTGGCCGGCGTTGGCCATGACGCAGCCATCCTTCATGGTCGGGATGTGGCGGGCGTCGATGACGTCCAGGCAGCCGGTGCTGGTGACAATGAAGTCGGCCTGCGCCGCGGCCTCGGTCATGGGCATGACGCGCATGCCGTCCATGCGGGCCTCGATGGCCTTGACCGGGTCGATCTCGGTGACGATGACTTCGGCGCCCAGGCCCTTGGCGCGCATGGCGATGCCGCGGCCGCACCAGCCGTAGCCGGCGATGACGAAGGTCTTGCCCGCGATGACCAGATTGGTGGCGTGGAACAGGCCGTCGAACGTGGACTGGCCGGTGCCGTAGCGGTTGTCAAACAGGTGCTTCATCAGCGCGTCGTTGACGTTGAGGACGGGGAAGCGGAGCTTGCCCTCTTCGTGCATGGCCTGGAACCGGATGACACCCGTGGTCGTCTCCTCGGCGCCGCCGATGATACCGTCCAGCACATCCTTGCGCTTGGTGTGGGCCAGGAATCCCAGGTCGCCTCCGTCGTCGATGACCAGGTGAGGCTTGTGGTCCAGCACCCACTCCAGGGAAGCGTAGTACTCCTCGGTGTTCTGGCCCTTCTTGGCGCGCGTTGGGAGACCGTAATGCTCGTTCATGGCCACGACGACACGGTCGTCCGTGGAGTCGGGGTTGCAGCCGGCCAGGCGCACGTCGGCGCCGCCCGCCGCCAGGGCGAGAGCGAGGTTGCACGTCTTGGCCTCAACGTGCAGCGCCATGCCGACGCGCAGGCCAGCAAACGGGCGCTCTTCCTCGAAGCGACTCCGGATGGCGCCGACGACACCCATGTGGGCGCGAGCCCATTCGATGCGGCGGATGCCTTCTTCCAGCAGCTCAGGCGTCGTGCGCGGCACCAGTTCCAGGTCACTCATTGATTCGCCGACGAACCCCCACCTTATAAGAAGGAAGCGCTCACGGCCTGCGTCGGGCGGCGGCCAGAAGCCCGACGAGGAGGACCGCCAACGGCAGCGCCGGCGTGTTCTCGTCGCTGGCTTGCGCCAGCCCCGAGTCATCGCGGTGCTCCAGGTCCGTGTCCACGGTCGTGACCAGTCGCAAAAGCGCGCGCTGGTTGGCATCCGAGGCGCTCAGCGCCTGCAAAACCAGGTCCGACCGTTCCCCGTCCAGGGCGTCGTCAGGCACCGCCACAGCCACCACGACGCGCGCCTGCTTGCCGGGCCCGACCGTGGTGGCGCGGCCACTGGTGATCGACGCCCAATCCTCATGGCTCCCCGCCACGTCCAGACGGAACGCATCCTCGACAGGGCCGTCGTTGTGAAGCGTCACGTTGTAGACGACCGTCGAGCCTGGGTTGGCGAGGCGCTGCTGCGCGGCTTCGGCGGTCAAGCGCAGGAACCCGCCCGAGCCAAACGTCTGCTCCACCTTGTCCTCGTACTCGAGCAGGGGCAATTGCAGCCAGCCACCGGGCAGGACGGCCGGCGAGTCTCCTGGCCCGAACATCGTGTTGTCCGGGCGCTCAAGCGTCACGTTCAGCCTCAATTCAAGGTCGGAATGCCGCTGATAGGGAACATAGTCGCCACCCTCGACGGGAACGATGACACCTTCGAGCATGGCTTCACCAGCCGGTCCAAGGTCCACGGAGCCAACGGGCTGAATCACGGCAACGGTCGTACTTTCCCGGCCGAAGTCGAGATTTGATTCATCCATCGACGGCGCCAAGACACGCAGGTAACCACCAAGACTGGCACCCTGCGCCGGAAGATTGGCCCCGAGCGGAATCTGGATGGTGCCGAGCCCATCAAGGTCGAAGTCGAGACCCAACTCGAGGCCCGGCGACAACCGGATGGCCCAGCAGTACGTGACGTTGAGTACCGTCGGCCCACCCAAGCCGGAGTCGCAGCGCCGGCCCTGCACCGGGAGCCGATCGTCGTTGCCGGCCTCGCTGTCCGTGTTCATGAACGCCTGCTTCGACAGGTCAGCGCCAAGGAATAGCAGGCCAACCGAACTCAAGAACGCGGCGCTGAAGATGTTGTCCTGCGCCTCGTCAAAGCTGTGCAGCCACAGCGTCGAGTGGTGCCCTGCCGGCTGCGGGACCGCAGGGTAGCGAATACCCAGTTCGACCCGACCCACCGACCCGGCTTCTGTCACACTCTGCAATTCAAGGACAAACGAGCGCGCGGCGCCGTGCTCGTGCGCGAATTGGGTGCGCACCGTGACAGGGAATTCCACGGTTTCCGAGCCGCCAACCGTGACGCGCTCGGACGGACCTCGCACATCCCAGCCCGACGGAATACCGACCGGCTTGATGACGAACTGGTCCGTTTCCGGCGACAGGTTGTTCGCCTGGACGGTGAAAATAAACGTGGACGCCTCGCCGTTGGATGTCCTGAACGGCTCTTCCGCATGCAGCCGCACATGCCCGGTTTGGCTGATACCATAACGAATCGCGTACGTTCCAAAACCACTGTCAGGGATGTCGTCGCCCGCCCACAGCGGCCCGACCTCAACACCCGAAACGGCTTGGGGTTCGCGGAAACTGGCCACAATCGACGAGTACGCGCTGACGTTGGTGAACTGCCCGCCGAGGCCAGGCGGCGCACCGAGCATGGTGGGAATCAGGCTGCGCGCAATGCGCACCAAGAATGCGTTTTCGGCGTCCAGTCGCTCAGCCTCCAGGCTAGCGATCCAACTCGTCCCCCCGGCTTCGCGGGCGAACAGGTCCGCACCAAGGTAGAAGCCGCGCACACCCTCGGCGTTGGCCATTTGGACAAAATACGATCGGCCACCGTGATCGAAATTGAACAGGTAAGCGCGTCCATTCTCAACTTCGTGGCCCACATCCTCGAAGCTGACAACATGCAGCAAAAACTGGATCGTAAGGGGCGTCTCGCTAATTGAGATGCCCGTAAAATCGACCGAAGGCCGCAGATCCGAATCGACGGTTTGCTCCTGATCCTGGACGATAGCGCGCACATCGCCCGCCGGGTCCACCAGAACCGTCACCGGCACCTCTGGCGGCAAGGTTTCGCTGCCAGCCGGCTCCTGCCCGACCACATTCGGCGCAATCAAGAGAAGGGCCAGAAACAGCATGACCTTCAGGGATTGGTTCATGCCGCCAACTCTCTTTCCCCCTTCTTAACATTGCTCGCATGATCGAGACGGGGTGCAGCCTGCGGCCGCCGCGCGAGGGGCCCGCCAGCCGCCCGGCGCGTGGCTGGTTTCAGAGGCTCACAGGCGGCGGCGCCACAACGCGACGCACACCAGCGCGAACACGGCGACGATGCCTGCGGGGCCCGGCGCCGCCTCGCCTCCAGCCGGCGCCAGCAAGGAGGCTGCGTCGCTGTGGGTGGCGTCGGTATCGACCGTGGCCACCAGGCGCAGGAGCGCCCGCTGGTTGCTGTCGTTGGCGCTAATGGCCTGCGCAATGATGTCTGCGCGCTCGCCATCCAGGGCCGTCGGCGGCGCCGTCACGGCCAACTGGATGGCCGCCTTGCCATCCGGCGCCAGACTGATCGTGCGGGGCGTCAAGAGTTGGCCCCACTCCTCGTTCAGGCCAACGAAATCGATGAGAAACGCGTCCTCCTCCGGGCCTTCATTGGTCAAGCTCAGGTTGTAGAGCACGGTCGCGCCAGGATTGAAGAGCCGCTCCAGCGGCCCGTCCGCGTCGAGGCGCACGATCTGCGAGAAGCCCGCCAGGGTCGTTAGCCGGTCCTCGTACTCGTTGAGGGGCAGTTGCAGCGATCCGCCGGGCATCAGGACCAGGCCCTCGTCCGGTCCGGGGCCCACGTTGCTCACCCGATCCGAAGCGATCTCAAGCAACAGGTACATGGCGGGCGACGGCGCGTAGGCAATGTAGTCGGACTCCGGCGTCGGCCGGATCGTGGCCTCAACGAGCGTCTCGCCGCTGCCGAGATCAACGGGTTCGCCGGGTTCGAGTTCGGCCAGCACGGTGCTCGTGGATTCCCACGGATCGTCGGGGTCCTGCTGGACGTGCACCAGAACCCCCGTCAGCGTGGCGGCCGCCGCCGGCAGGGCACTGGTGACGGGCACACCGATGCTGCCTAGCCGCTCCAGATCGAAGTCAAGGCCCATCTCCAGGCCTGGCTGCAGCGGAATCCACCAGCAATAGCTGGAGCGCACGCCGCCAGACCCGCCAAGTGCCAGGTCACACGACCTGCCCTCCACGCCGAGGCGCTCGTCGGCAGGGTCCTCCGGGTGGGTGTTCATGTACGTCCAGTAGGTGGGATCGCTGCCGCCGTACAAGGACCAGAACGTACCCAAGGCGATGGTGACCTCGTCGTCGCCGGGCCCCTGGCTGTGCAAGTGCAGCGTGTCGTGGTGGCCCGCCGGCTGCGCGATCTCCGGGTACCGAATCCCCAACTCCACGCGACCAACGGATCCGCCGTCCGTGCGGCTGCGCAGCTCCAGCACGAAGCTGCGAGCGGTGCCGTGCTCGTGGGCGAACTGCGTGCGCAGGATGATCGGGAGCGTGGCGTTCTCGGTGCCCTCCATCACGAGGCGCGCCGCTGGCAGGGTCACGTCCCAGTCAGCCGGAACACCGACGGCCTCCAGGTCGAACGCGTCGCTGCCGTCGGCGAGATTCTCTGCGACAACGTTGTAGACAAAGGTCGACGCTTCGCCGTTGGACGCGCGGAAGGGTTCGGAGGCCCAAAGGCGCGCACTGCCCGTCTGCTCAAGGCCAAGCCGGACCGGGTACGACCCGAGCGCGTCCCCGTCGGGCATCCGGTCGCCCCAGGCCGGCATCGGAGCCGTCGCAACACCGAATTGGATGTCGCCGCCCTGCAGGCCGGCGCTGGCGCTCTGCACAAAGATGTCTTCGAGCGCGCGACCCACGGTGGGAGGCGCGCCCTGAAGGTCATGCAGGGCCGCGCGGGGAACCAGAACCGTGATCGTGTCCGTTGCTCCGTCAAAGCTCGCTTGCAGGCTCTCGTCGTAATAGAAACGCTGCTGCCCATCGTCGAAGCGGAGCAGAAACGCCTGCGCCGAGTTTGAAATCGTGCCGCTGCGCATGGCAATCTGGATCACGAAGGCCTGGTCGTTGTGCACGAACCAGACGTTGTAATTCACGACGTTTTGCACCTGCCCCGTCGTGTCGTCGTCCCCTGCGATACCCAAAAGGAACGTGAAGTCGTTGCGGGCTTCGCCGATGGCAAGCGTCACCAGGTCGGTCGCCTCGGTGGCGCCGCCGGGAGCGTCCTGCGCCGTGCCGCCCAACGCCATGACCACGTCCCCCGTCGGGTCGGCGAAGACCTCAACGAGATCGGCCGGCTGGGCCTCGGCCCCAGGCGTCGGGACAGCCATCAGCAGGAGGGCGAGCCCTAGCAGCACGCGGGTCACGGCGCCCCAGTCCACCCCCACCTATTTATAATCGGTTGCTGCGGCGGCTCAATGATCGCCGACAATCCGCCAAGGGGCGGGGCCCCCTGAGGGCCCTGCGGTTCCCTCCGCGAAGACAGGTCCTTTATACGACGTGTTCTAGTGGGAAACCAGATGTCAAGGCGACGACGGACCAAGAGGCGCCCGGCCCGCAAGCATGGGCCGACCCACAACGAAGCCAACCGGACGAATCCCGAGTCGCGAAGCAAGGAGAAGATGTTGGACGAAGGCAAGCGGGACTACTTCCGCTACTACGTCAAGGAAGTCTTGGACCAGCTCAAGATCGACGAGGAGCAGCAGCGCCCGTTCATCCAGAGCCTGTGGTCGAAGGGCTCCCGCTTTACCGTCAAGGAAGCCCGCGAGTTCGCGCGCGAGAAGGTCCAGGAGGGCTTCATCGACGCCGACGCCGGCAAGCGGATCGACCGCATCATCGAGCAGTACTCCAAGTGGCGCTAGGCCCTCAGCCTGGCGACGCTTGAAGCGGCCGTCCACCGATGCGGCAGGCCGCCGCGGACGGCTGCTCGTACCCTATTTTTGCCTCGCGCCAAGCGAAGTGCCGCAGCTACCGCAGAAGCGTGAGTGGAGCGGATTGAGTCCCCGGCATCCGGGGCAGCGAACGCTGGGCCCCGCCGGGGCCGCCGTAGTTGCGGTGCCGGCGGTGCGTTGCCGGCCGTCGGGTGTGATGACCACGATCTGCTGCTGTTGCTGCTGACCGCTGCGGCCGCCGCTGAGTCCGGCGATCAGCAAGACGATGAAGGCGACGAAGAGCAGGAACCCAAAGAAGCCGAAGAAGTCGTCGTCGGTGGCGTCCTCGAGGACCCCCATGAGCATGGCGACCAGCAGCACGACGCCGGCGGCGATGAGCAGGTTGGTGCGGCGGCTATCCATGGGCGACCCCCGTGCCGCAGCCGTTGCAGAACCGGTGGCCCGCTGGAACGGCTGACCCGCATTGGGTGCAATGCCTGGTGAGGCCTTGCGCGGCGGCCTGGGATTCGGACACGACGACGACCTGCTGCTGTTGTTGTTGTCCGCCGCGGCTGGCGCCGGCAATCAGCAGGGCGATGCCGACGATGAACAGGATGGGGCTGACGATGAACAGGACGGCCAGGCCGCCCAGGATGGCGTCGAAGCCTTCGCCGGCAAACAGGATGGCCGGCAGCGCAACGGCGGCGACGATGAGAACGCCGCCCACCGACAGCAGAGTGGATTTTCCTTGGTCCATGATTCACCTAGGCGGCCATGGCTTGGCCGCATCCGGGACAGAAGCGGGCGCCTTCGGGGGCTCGGCCGCCACACCCGGTGCAGACTTCATAGACTTGGCCCGCGCGGTTGCCGGGTCCCTGCTGGGCGACGCGCACGCCGCTGTGGCCGAGGACGACCGATTGGGATTGGGAGCTGCCGTCGTAGGCGTCGGCCTCGCCCCGCGACGACGAGCCGGTGAGGAAGAAGACGCCGAGGATCAGGAACAGGACGGAAAGCACGATCAGCAGGATCGTTGGTGGGCCGTCGAAGCTCACGATCGCGATGATGAACGTGAGAATCATGCCGACAAGAAACACCATTCCAATGATGGATTCTGTTTGCCGGTCGAGGCCATTTTCGCTCATGGGCGGTGCTTCATGCCGCGGGCGCTGACAAAGGCTTTCCGGTGACGCTGTCGCCAGGTGCCGTATGGCCCCCCCGAGGCCTTTCAGGCAGGCGCCGAACGGCGCCGCCCGCAGGGCAGTCAAATAGCTGGTGGTTTCACTCAACCCGCGGGCATCGTGAAGCCAAGCAGGTTGGTGTTTGGCTTCCATGGCACGAATTGTCCGAAGCGTCGGCGCCTGCCCCGTGTGCGGCGAAAGCGTGCGGCGCACTGTCAGCCTCTTCACGGGGCCCGCCCACGAGACGTTCCACTGCCCCACCCACGGCCGCCTCCAGTACAGCCAGCGCAGCGTCCCCCTGGCGTCCCTTGCCGCGGCCGCCGCAGCGCTCGGAGACCTGGCCTCGCCGAGCCGGCCCGGCCGGCCCACGTCCAGCGTCCAGCAGGCGACCGGGCTGGAAGTCCCCGCCACCGCTTCCTGACTGGCGAAGGGCCGCCGTCCAGGGCGGGCGGGCCCGACGCCACAATGGTTTTGGCGCCGCAGGGTAGGCACGGCGCATGCGCGCGCCGCTTCTCCTGTTCACGCTGACGCTGGCCGGCCTCGCCGGTTGCGTCGGCGACGCCGACGATGCCCGGGAACTCGAACACGTCCGCCTCGAGGCGTCAGATCTCCTGGTTCCTCCAGGCGCGAGCGTTGAGCCGGTGGCGGGCGGCCTCAGCCTGGTGTGGGCAAACGTTGCCCTGCCCTTCCAGGAGCGCATCACCATTCCCGAAGGCGCCACCATGGTACGCCTGGTCGGGACCGTTGGCGACGGCGAAGCCCTCAATGTCGCCATGGCCAACGCCGACACGGGCCGCCGCCGCTGCAACAACCCGACGAGCCTGACCTACGGCCTCGCCATCACGGGCGAGAAGTCCTGCTCCGGCTTGACCGCAATCGATGCGCCGGGCGCCGAGTGGGTGCTGCTCGTCGATCAACTGGCGACGCTGCCCGGGCCCGCGGCGACCGCCGATGTGCGCGCGGAGTTCCTGACCATGGCCCCCGATGGCTTGGCAGGTCGCCTCGACCTTGCGCAGATCAGCAAGCCCACGCTGGACGTGGCCAGCCACGAGTGGCTGCGCCTGCCCAGCTTCGACGGGACCGAGTTGCACGTCGAGGTGACCCTTCCCGACGGCGAAGGCCCCTGGCCCGTGATCATCAGCAGCAGCCCGTACAACCAGCCCCTGGCCGGGCCCCGCCCGGAGCGCGCCATGTGGGAGTACTTCACGCAGGACTGGGCCAAGCGCGGCTACGCAATCGTCAACGCCGACGTTCGCGGCTACGGCGAATCGGGCGGCTGCGTCGAGGTGTGGAGCCAGAACGAGCAACTGGACCAGTTGTTCCTCGTGGAGTGGGCTGCCAGCCAGGAGTGGAGCGACGGCAACGTCGGCTTCTACGGCCAGAGCTACCTCGGCACGACCGCCGTGGCGGCCGCGGCCTACGCCCCGGAGGCGCTCAAGGCAATCGTGGCCGTGGCCCCGGTCATCAATTCGTACGAGGACTGGCACTTCGGCGGCGTCCCGAACGGTGAGAGCGCTCTCAGCCCCGTCGCCTACCAGGTCACCACCGGCGTGCCCGCCGACCCCGCCGCCGGCCCCCTCCAGTTCCTTGAGAACACGGGCAACGGCCTGTGTGACCCGACCCTGGTTGCCCGCGCCAACGATCCCCGCGCGATCTACGACGCATTCTACGAGGAGCGGGACTTCAAGCCCCGGGCCGGCGACGTGCGCGCCGCGGTTCTCTACACGCAGGGTTTCGAGGACGCCAACGTCAAGAGCGCCATGATCCCCGGTTGGTTCAACGACCTCGACGCGCCAAAGCTCGGCGTGTTTGGCCACTGGCTGCACCAGCACCCGACCCGCATGGACCAGGAGGTCCTGTTCCTGGGCTGGATGGAGGAGCACCTGAAGGGCAAGAACCTGGGCTTCGACGCCCTGCCCGCAGCGACGATCCTGGCCGACGACCAGCACCACCGAACCGCCGACGCCTGGCCGGCCGAGGATGGCCCGGTGGTCGCGTTGTGGCCCGACTTCGGTGGCGAATCCCTTGGCGGCGAGCCCGCATCGGGCAGCGCCACGTTCGTTCTCGACCAGACCGGCGCAGCCGCCGGTGCCGGCCTGCCAGGCGCGATCGTCCTCTCGACCGACCTGACCGAGGACACGCCCCTGGCAGGGGTCGCCGAATTGCGCCTCGCGGGGCGCCTGACGGGTGCCGGTAACGCCTACGTGGGCGCCTACCTGTACGAGGAAGGGCCCGCCGTCGACGCGCCGGGCAACCAGCGCCTGCTGACGTGGGGGCAGTTCAACCTCGCCCACCGCGGCGGCCATGACACCTTCGAGCCCGTGACGCCGGGCGAGTTGTGGGAAGCAACGCTGCCCTTCCGGGCCACGGAGCACATCGCCCACGCCGGCAGCACGCTGCGCCTCGAAATCCGCGCCGTCGGCGCTCCGAGCACGTTGTTCCCCAACGTCGGCAGCCCCGGCACCCTCGAACTCGTCGGGGGATCGCAGGGAACCCTCCTCACCTTGCCGACCGTCGATATGAGCGAGTACGAGGCCGTGCCGGTGACGGCTACCTCGTAGGCGGCTGGCCGGCTTCCAGCGGCGCCTTCTCCTGCATCCAGGCTGCCAGGGCGCCACCGCCCCAGCCCGCCAGGACACCCACCAGGAACAGCACCAGCAATGGAACCAGGGCCGCGCCTTCGGCCGGCTGGGCCAACGGCATCTCGTCGAACCAGCGCTGCACCGTCCAAGCGCCGTGCAGGCCGGCGGCAAGCCCGGCTACGCCCCCGGCCACCGGCCCCTCGTGGGTCGGGCGACCGCCGGGCAGGCTCAGCAGCAGGCCGCCGCCCAGGCCCAGGACCCCCAGCAGCCACAGGATACCCAGCGCAGGGTCGAAGCCGCGAAACGCCGACGGGGCCACGCCGATGCCGGCCAGGACGACGATGAGTTGCCAGCGCAGGGAGCGCAAGGAGCGGAGGGCGCCGAGGTTCACGGCGCGTGGACCCGACCCTCCTCTGACAAGCTTTCGCACCCATGACAGGATTTCGCATTGGCCATAAATTTGAAAAAGGGGTCGCGGTGGGCCGCCACATGCGAACCACCATCGCTACCACCATCCTCCTCGCCTTCGCCCTGTTCGCCGGTTCCGCCCAGGCAGCGGACGAATGCGGACCGTACAGCACTGGCAGCGGCCTCGTGCGCGCCGGCGTTTCGGACTGCGAGATCTCCATCGTGGCCTTCGAAGACCTGACCTGCGTCGGGGACTGGGGCAACTCGTTCGAGGCCGCATTCGCCGGCCACTCCGCGACCGTGTACCACTGCCTCGGCCAGTACACGTTCGGCTTCCCCCTGCCGGGCCAGTCCGTCTGCGACATCGCCGACTGCCCCGTTGTGGTTGAGCCGTTCGGCGGCTGCATCGGCGGCGGCGGCCAGGTCCACGAGCGGACCGTGGGCCCCTTGCACGTGAAGCTGCTCATGTGCGAACCCCAGAACCCGCTGCCCCCCACCAGCTAGACCCCTCCCTCAGGCCCGGGGCTGAGCCTGCTCAGCCCTGGGTCACAAACCCGCGGCCCCCTCCGCGCAGCCGCTTTTTTTTGCCTTTGGGGGCCGTCGCTGACGGCCCACCTCAACGACCATCCAGCCGCCGTGCAGGCCTTGCTCCACGGCGCGAAGTCGCCTGGCCCTGGCGAAGCCCCATCACCTGAACCGAGGCGCGCCCGGCTCCGCCTGCACGGGTGGCGGCACCGGGGACCCACAGCGCCGAGCCGTCCGAGTAGGGCACCCGACGCCGCGCCGGGCTCGCCCTCTGCCACACAACCCTTTCATACCCCATCCCGTCGGAACGACCATGGCCCATCCCCTCGGCGGCCCCGAGCTCCCGGTTGCCCGCCCCACGGCGAGCGAGAAGTACGCCGGCAGCCGCCACCTGGGCGTCCTGCCGCGGGGGTGCATGCAGTGCCGCGAGGGCGCCAAACTGGTCTTGTTCGTGACCGGCCTCTGCGACAAGGAGTGCTTTTACTGTCCGGTGTCGCGGGACAAGATGTACCGGGACGTGGTGTACGCCAACGAGCGGCCGGTTCACATCGGCGACTGGGACGCGATCATCGACGAGGCGGAGCTGATCGACGCCAAGGGCGCCGGCATCACCGGCGGCGACCCCATGGTGGTCCCGGATCGGGTCGTGGACCTGTGCCGTCGCATGAAGGCACACTTCGGGCCTGATTTCCACCTCCACCTGTACACCAGTTGCGCGTTTGACACGGCGTGGATCGCGCGGCTGAAGGACGCGGGCCTGGACGAGATCCGCTTCCACCCGGAACTGGCGGAGTACGCCGACATGCCCAACTCGTGGCACGACGCCGCCATCCGGGAGGCCATCCGGGTCGGCCTGACGACCATGGTCGAAATCCCGTGCGTGCCCGGCGCCGAGGCTGACATCTTGGCCATGGCGCGCTACCTCGAAAGGGTTGGCGCCCACGGCCTCAACATGAACGAGTTGGAGTTTTCGGACCCCAATGTGAAGTCACTCCGGGGCCGCGGCTTCGAGCTGCGCAACGACGAGAGCCAATGCGTCGCCGGCAGCCGCGAGAGCGCCGCCGAGGTCCTGACGGCCTGGAGGGCGGACCACGACGCGCGCGGGGACTTCTCCGTCCACTTCTGCTCCAGCCCGTACAAGGACGCAATCCAGCTCATGCAGCGCCTGCGCCGCCGCGCCGGCAACGTCGCCCGTCCCTTCGAGGAGCAATCGGAGGAAGGCACGTTGCTGTACGGCGTGCTGGTGCCCGCCGACGGCCGCCCAGGCGAACTCGCCGAGCGCATGCGTGAAGAGTACGAGGTGCCGGCCGAGTGGCTGGTGGTCGTCGACGGCCGCGTCGAAACCGCCCCGTCCGTCGCGGAGGTCCTCGCAGAGGAGGATCAGTTCCCCGTGCTCGGCGTCAAGGGCTGGATCAGCGAGGTCTACCCCACCGCCGACCGGCTTGAGGTGGAGCGCCTCCCGCTACCCACCATCGACCGGGGCGCCGAAGCGGCGTAGGCGAACACGGAGCAAGGCCTGGCCCTCCGGGTTCCCAGGCACCGGCGCCAACGGGGTCGGCCGCACGGCCAATCCTGTACCGACGCCTTGAAGCACCTCCAGGCGGTCTCGAACGCGATGGTCGAGGAACTCCTCAAGGTACTCGCCAACCGCACCAACCAGGCCATCCTGAACCTCCTCACGGTGGAGCCGACGTACCCGCGCAAGATCGGCGACCTGCTGTCGCTGGCTGAAACGGAAGTTGCCCGCCGGCTGCGCCAGATGGAAAAGCTGGACCTCGTGTCGAGCCAGTGGAGCTACATCGGCAAGAACGTCAAGCTGTACGAGCTGGTGAGTGACCGCATCCAGATCACCATCGCGGCCGAGGGCATCAGGGTGGACCTGCACGAACGGGGCTCCGACCGCGTCGTGCACGCGGATGTGCAGCGCTTCGTGATGCACTTGCCCAAGCCCGAGGAGTTCGTGGGCCGCGCCGCCGAACTGGAGGCGCTCAAGGGCGACCGACCGGTCGCCATCGTGGAAGGCATGCCCGGCATCGGCAAAACCTCGCTGCTGGCCACCTTTGCCCGTTCCCGCGGCGGCGACGCCGTGTTCTGGCACAGCTTCCGCGGCGTGGAGTCCCTCAACTGGCTCGCCAACCGCCTCGGCCTCTTCCTGGCCCAGAACGGCCACACCCCGTTGCTGGAGGCCGTGGAGGTCGGGGCGGACCCGGCCGACAAGCGCGAATTGCTGCTGGATGCGTTGGATCTGGAGGGCGTCACCGTGGTGCTCGACGATGTCCACCGCATCGAGGACCCGGTCGTCAGGGACTTCATCACCGACGCGTTGCACCGGGTGCGGCGCGGCCGGCTCGTGGTGGGTGCCCGGGAGCGGCCGGCCCACAATCCGTCCGCGAGCCACATCCGACTGGTCCACCTGCAAGGGCTCGACGACGAGGCGGTTGCCGAGTTCCTGCAACGCAAGGAGTTGGCCGTCGCGGACCGACTGCTGCCCCGGTTGCGCGACGAGGTCGGCGGCCACCCGCTGGCGCTGAACCTGTTCGTCGAGGCCGTCAAGGCCGCCGACCAAGACGCCGAAGCACTCCTTGATGGGGTTCCCGAGCGCGACCTGGAGGAGTACCTTCTCAGCGAAATCTACGGTCATCTGGCTGACGACGAGCGGCGCGTGCTGGGCCTTGCCAGCCTCTTTCGCGGCGGCTTCACCCACGACGATCTACTCGCGATGTCCAGCCGCAACCCCCACGGCGTGCTGCTTCGCCTGCGCCGCCGCCTACTCGTGCAGGCCCTCGACCATGAGTACGCGCTGCACGAAATCATTCGTAATTTCTTCTACAATTTGCTCAACGACAAGGCGGCCCTCCACGTCAAGCTGGCGGACCACTACCTGGCCAAGGGAACACTGGAAGGACGACTGGAGGCGATGCACCACCTGCTCGCCGCTGACAACCGGGCCCGAGTCCTCAAACTGCTGGAAGAAAACCTGGATCTGCGTGAATTTGATTTGATCGACGCGGGGTACCAGAACCTGTACCTGTCCACGCTGGAACTGTTCGACGAAGCGGAGGTCTCCGGCCGGCGCACGTGGGGCCTGATCCTGGACGAGAAGGCGGACATCTGGTTCCACCGCGCCGACTACGAGCAGGCGATGCTGTTCTACGAGTCCGCCCAAGCCGTGTTCGCCGAGGTCGGCGACGACGGTCGCATGGCCGATGTCGCGTGGAAGCGCGCGTTGTGCCTGGGTCGGCTGGGTCGGCCCGACGCGGCGCTTGAGCTGTGCCAGGTGACACTGACTGAGGGAACGCCGGACGATACGGCCCGCCGCCGTCTGGAAGACCTGACCAAGGTCTTGCGTCGACCATAGAAAACACAAGGCGCCTGATCCTCCTGTCACCGGACGGCTTTTGGAGGGCGCCGGGCTCGCCGCCCGCAAATGGCCCGCATCATCGTTACCGACCCGCTTGCACCGGAGGGGCTCGAACAACTCCGCGCCGCGGGCCACGACGTCCAGACGTTCGACAACCCCGACGCCGCGCGGCAGGCGGGGGCCCTCGCCGACGCCGAGGCGTGGATCGTGCGCAGCGGCACCCGGGTGACTGCCGAGGACTTGGCTAAGGCTGGCCAACTGCGGGCCATCGGCCGCGCTGGCGTCGGCGTGGACAACGTTGACTTGGAAGCCGCCACCAGTCACGGCGTGGCGGTGTTCAACGCGCCGACCGGCAACATCACGAGCGCCGCCGAGCAGGCGTGGGCCCTGATGCTGGCTGCTGCCCGGCGCACCGCCGAGGCGGACGCCGCCATGAAGTCCGAGGACTGGGCCCGCAAGCGGCTCAAGGGCGTCGAACTGGCGGGCAAGACCATCTTCATCGTCGGCCTCGGCCGCATCGGGCGTATGATGGCCCGCCGCGCCCAAGCCTTCGAGATGACCGTGATCGGCTTTGACCCCTTCGTCAGCCCGGACACGGCGAAGAGCTTCGGCGTCGAGTGGGTCGAGGTGGATGCCGGCGTCGAGCGCGCCGACTTCATGAGCTTCCACACGCCGCTGACGCCACAGACCAAGAACTTGCTCGACGCCGACCGCCTGGCGCGCATCAAGCCGGGTTGCATCGTCGTCAACGCGGCGCGCGGCGGGCTCCTGGACGAGGAGGCCCTGGTGGCCGCCCTCGACGCGGGCCGGGTCCACGCGGCAGGCCTGGATGTGTGGGCTTCCGAGCCCCCCACTGACTGGCGGCTGGCCAAGCACGCCAAGGTCGTGGCGGCCCCCCACCTGGGCGCCAGCACAAAGGAGGCCCAACTCAAGGCGGCGACGCAGGCCATCGAGCGCACCCTCGCGTTCCTGGAGACCGGCGACGCCGGCCTCGCCGTCAACGCCCAGGCGGCCGTCAGCGACGAAATGCGGCCCTGGACGGGACTCGCCGAGGCGCTGGCGGGCTTCGCCGTGCAGACGCTTGTCAATCCGTTGGAGCAACTCACCGTTTGCGCCAGCGAAGGCCTCGATGTCGAAGCCATCAAGGTCCACTCGCTGGTGGGCGCGCTTCAAGTCGGCAGCGAGAACCCGGTCAACGCCATCAACGCCCCCGGCATGGCGATGGAGCGCGGCTGGACCGTGGCCGTCCGCTCGTTGCCCGAGCGGGACCCCCACTACCTGCGCCTGCAATTTCGCACCCAGGCCGGCGAGACCGTCATCGAAGGCACCTACACGCCCCACTACGGCGCGCGGGTGACGAGCTTCGACGACTACGATGTCGACTTCAGGCCCCGTGGCCGCATGCTGTTCACGCGCCACAAGGACGTGCCCGGGGTGCTCGCCAAGATCACCTCGATCCTGGCCGACAG
>JBFJYU010000031.1:0-16836 GCA_041622435.1 Thermoplasmatota archaeon
CAGCGGGAGATCACCGTCGTGACGGCCCCCTTGACGGTCGCCATGCGGGAGGTGCCGGCGCAGGTGCTCAGCCTGGAACCGGTGCGCTTCATCGACGACAGTTACGGCGGCGAGGGGCCGCTGTCGTACTCCTGGGACTTCGGCGACCGCACGCAAGGACATGGTGCCGAGGCGGAGCACAGCTACCGACGGCCCGGCGACTACCCGGTGACATTGACCGTATCGGATCAGGCGGAGCAGGCGAAGCGGGCAACCGGACAGGTGGTCGGTAGCATTGAAGTCACCAACCGCGCGCCGTTGGCCGGAATCGGCCTGCCGGACGGGGCCGTCGCCCATGTCGGCGAAAACCTCACCCTCGAAGATGTCAGCACAGATCTTGATGGCCAAGTCGAACAGCGGCGCTGGCGCTTCGGTGACGGCACGCGTGGGGCCGCCGCCGTCGAGAGCCACAACTGGACCAAGATCGGCATTTTCAACGTTGAATTGGCCGCGCGGGATAACCGCCTCGCCATCGGAACGACGCAAACCAACGTGACAACCTACGTCCGTTTCGAGGGTTCGGGCGACGCTGCCGATCCTGCTTTCCAAAACATCGGCGTCCGAGGGTTGGCCGAGATCCTTTTCGCATCGCCCCGGTCCGCCAACGTGGACATTACCGGCCGCGTGGCAGGCGGTCCCGCGGCCTTCGAGGAGGAAGGTGTACCGGCGTACACGGGTCCGGGTCAGGCGCTGCGTTACCTCGAGATCACGCCGGAGGCCGGACACGACGGCGACGCGTTGCGGCGCGTCACGATTCGGCTGGCCTACAGCGACGCCGAATTCGAGCGCTTGGGCCTGAGCGAGGCCGAGGTCACGTTGCTCTACTGGAACGGCACTGCCTGGATCGATCTGTTGACGGGCCCCAACGACCGCGGCGTGATCCATGGATCAACGCCGGAGCGGAACCTGAGGGTCTTCCAGGCCGGTCGTGATACTGGCGCCAACCTGGTCTGGGCGACGGTCAACCATACCAGCCACTACGCGGTCGCGGCTCCGCCCGGTAATGGCCCCGTCTACGGTGGCGGAGGCGGAGGCGGAGGCGGTGGCGGAGCTGGCGCCGCCTCGTCGAGTTCGGCATCAACCTCCACGAGTGACTCCAAGTCGAGCGCGTCGTCGAGTTCGTCATCATCCAGCTCATCGTCGGCCAGCGGCGCCGGGGCCGGCGCGGGAGGCGCTGGTGGCGGTGGCGGCGGTGGTGGCCTGCAGGCGGCCCCCGAGTTGCGCGTCGGAAGCGCCGGGGCCTCGGGGGCTTCAGCCGGCACGATTCGCGGCACAGTGGAGATTACGCTGGAGGGCGTGGGCGTCGAAGACGTCGCGATCTACGCCGTGGGCGAAGACGGCAGCGTGGTTTGGCTCGGCGATGGTTCGTCGACGCAATGGAACACCACGGACCTGCCCAACGGCAGGTACCGGCTGGAGGCCCGCTCGGCAGGGGCCGAGTCCGACGGGTCGACGGCGACGTACCGGGTTCACGCCTCGCGGGTGGTGATTGTCAACAACCCGCGCGCCGAACTCGGCGAAGCGGTGACCGCCATCGCCGTGGGCGTCGGCATCGTGGCCGGCGGGTCGGCGCTGTCTTCCCTGATCATGGACACCGTGCGCGAGGGTGCCGTCGCCATGGGCGAGGATCACATGCGCGACCGCACCAAGGGGGTGGGCCTGCGCGTTCGCAAATACCGGCGCCTGGCCGCGATCGGCGCCGCGACAGCGACGCTGCTCCTGTTGGTCGTGTTCTTCACGATCGAGGCGCTTGATCGCATCACGTGGAGTGGCTACCTCGCCAATCTCCCCATCGTGGGCTTGGCGGTGGGTGTCTTCTTTGCCGCCGCCTACGGTTCCGAGATGCTTCTGGCCCGCGCGGGCGGCGTTCGCGCCCGGTTCCGGTTCCTCTTGTCCGGCGCCCTAGCGCTGGCGTTCTCGGCCGGCGTGCTGCGCACCGCCTTCGGCTACCCCGGCTACGTCGACGAGGAGGATGCCGACGGGGATGGCGCCGATGACGACGAGGGGGCCGGCGGCGACGCTGGTGACAGCGGCAGCCGCGAGGGTATCCGGGCCCTCGGCGCACTCGGGATGGTCCTCGGGCTCACCCTTCCGTTCCTGGCCCTCGGGTCGCTCTGGCGCTGGGACTTCGGCGAGGAGGGGCTGGCCGTGGTCCTGACGACGCTTGCCAGTTCGGTGCTGCCCTTCAAGCCGCTGCCGGGGCACGACCTGTGGCGCTGGAGCAAGGCCGCGTCGCTCGCCGTCTTGGCGCTCGGCTTCTTCCTGTTCATCCAGTTCCAGTTGGCCGCGCTGTCGTCGCCGCTGTTGGTGGCTCTGAGCGCCATCGGGCTGGCCGGCTACGTCGCGACGTTCCGGTGGCTGCGCGCCACGGCTCCGCCAGAGGCGGCGGCGCCGGCCGGGCCGGACCCGGCGTAAGCGCTGGCCTTCGGCCCGCAGCCGCGCCTCGGCCCGCGGGCCGGTCGCCCGGTCCAAACGGGTATAGCCGCCCGGGCGGGGTGCGGGCCATGGACCTGCACGAGTTTCGCGCCGAGCGCACCCGGAAAATGGACAACCTGCTCAAGGAGGATCGCCGGGACCTGAAGCGGTTCTTTGCCCTGGATTCGGCGGCCTACCGCGGCGGTCCTGCGGTGCAATGACTGCATTGCCTACCACCGACCAATGCGTGCAGGCCGGCTGGAGCCGCGATGAACTGCTGGACGCCCTCAACGTCGCGCTCGTCGTCGGCGGAAGCATCACGATCCCCCATATCCGCACCGTGTGGGAGGTCGTCGATCAACTGCTTGAGGAGAAGGCAGCGGGCGAAGCCAGCGACGCGTCGTAACCGACCGAAAAAGGGAAGCGGCCACGGGCCCAAGACGGATCATGGACCCGCGTCTTGCGCTCCGGCGGTCGCCTCGTACCCTGGCCCTGGCGCTGGCCCTGGTTTTGGCGACGGCCTTGGCCGGCTGCGGTGATGACCCGCCCGCACCGCAAACTGGCGGTTCGGGCGGCGGCTCCGGTGGCTCCGGTGGCTCGGGGGGTGGACCGACCACGCCGGGTCCTGTCACCCCTCCGTCCGGACCCACGGGCCCGTTTGAGGTCACCCTGTTGGGCAGCTTCGAGATGACCGGGTGTAGCGGCCTTGCCGTCGCACAAGCCACCAACCGCAGCGCGGTCCAGGCGCTGCTTCCCGAAGGGTACGAGGCGCAGCCCCTGCCCGACCCCGTCACCGGCGAGCCGTCGGACTTCGCGGCGCTGGTGGTCGACATCTTCCACTGCGACAACTTCACGATCCCGACGGCAGCGATCCCCAACACCTGGTTCGGCCACGTGTACACCTTCATCGAGTATCCCGAAACCCTGACGCAGGCGGAGGATCACGGCGGCACGCACGAGTACCAGTTTCGTGTCTTCGCCGGCAACGACACCCTGGCGCTGCTGTGGCCGGCGGCCGGTTACGATACCCACAGCGGCAGTGCCGAGGCGGACCTCGCCGGGCCCCTGCCCGGGGCCGGCCTTCCCGGCCTGCTGGCGGCCACCAGCGCCAGCCTTGGGGACTACCGCTTCGACGCCAACTTGGCGCAGTCGGCCGACGACCGGGGCGAGCAGGTCTTTTCGCGCTACACGCGGCTGGCCGACAACTCGACGCTGATCTGGACGGGGGTGGAGCACCTGCCCGTCACCCACACCGGCGCGGGCCAAGTTGCCCTGGCCACTGATGACCCCTTTGCCGGCCACGGCGCCGTTGATGCCGGCACGTTGGCGGGGCCCACGGTCCTCATCGATGGTGGCTCGTACCTGGGCCAGAGGCTCGTGCGCGTCATCCCGCAGGCGTAGGTCGCTCTGGCCGGCGGTGGTGCAAAGCGGTTCTATGCAGGGCCGTCGTGGCTTGGCCGATGGTGGCGGTGGCGGTTTGGGTGGCGCTTGGATTGCTGGTTCTGTTTGTCGCCGTGCTGCTCGCGGCGGAGGCGCGCGGCAACCACCTCGGCGTCTGGCTGGGTAAGGTACCCGCCTCGACCTGCTTCGTCGCCATCGCGCTGCTTGCCGGGGCCACTGAATCGACGTACGGTCGGGTCGTGCTCGCCGCCCTGGCCCTCAGTTGGCTTGGCGATGCCTTGCTCATTCCCGATCGCAAGGACACCTTCCTTGGGGGGTTGGTCTCGTTCCTGCTAGCCCACCTGGCCTTCGCGGCCGCCTTCATGGTGGCAGGCATCACCGCGTGGGCCGCAGCCGCCAGTCTGGTTTTCCTGATCCCGTTTGCCCTCGTTGTGGCCCGCTGGCTGCTGCCCAACGTGGAGAAGCCCATGCAAGGCCCGGTTGTCGTGTACATGATCGCCATCTCGGCGATGGTGGCGCTGGCCGTGGGTGCCACGGTCGCGGGTGCGCCCTGGTACCTGCTGGCCGGCGCGACGATGTTCTTCATCAGCGACCTGGCCGTTGCCCGCGACCGCTTCGTCGCCGAGGGTTTCATCAACCGTGCCTGGGGCCTGCCGCTGTACTACGGCGCCCAGGTGGCGTTGGCCCTGACGGTCTAGCGCAGCCGCCCGGGTCGTGGCTAGAGGCTGCGGACGAACGCCTCGATCTCCTCCACGAGGCGCTCGGGGGCGTCCTCCTGGAGGTAGTGGCCCGCGCCGGGCAGGAAGGTCGGCGTCGGGTTCGTGGGAAGCGCTTGGCTGAACGCGTTGGCGAGGTCGCGCTTGAACGCGATGTCGTTCTCCGCCCAGAGGATGCGGGCGGGCACGTTGAGCTTGCCGAGGCCGCGTTCGATCTGCTGCATCGTGGCCCAGTTCGGGTTCTTGGGCTTGTCCGGGATCATGCGCGGGAATTGGACGATGCCCTCGCGGCTGTCCCGGTTCGTGAAGGGGTGGCGGTAGCCGGCCATGACCTCGGGCTCCAGCTCCCGGGTGGTGCCCTTCGGAATGAATTTTTCAACGAACAGGTTGAACTTGCCGAAAGCGAGGCCTCCGACGGGCCGGCTGCGCAGGAAGCGGAAGGCGGCGGGAAGCTGCATCCTGGGGCTGTCGGTGAAGGCCCACGTGTTCATGACCACGAGTCCCGCGAGCTTGTCCGGGTGGCGCGTCGCCCAGCCCAGCCCAATGGGGCCACCCCAGTCCTGCATGACCGGGACGACGCGGCGGAGCTTCTTCTTCTCAATAAATTGCTCAAGATTATTGATGTGGCGTTCGAGTGAATAGTAACTCGGGTCGCTCGGGTGGTCGCTGCGGCCGAAACCGACATGGTCAACCGCGATCACCCGGGCGCTGCGACCCAGCCGGTCCATGAAGTTCCGATACAGGAAGCTCCACGTCGGGTTGCCGTGCAAAAGCAGGATCGTGGGACGCCGCAGGCCCGCGCGCCCCGTCTCGATGTAGTGCATGAAGCGGCCGTCGTCCAACTCAACGTACCGATCCTCAAACGGGTAGAGTCGCCCCAACACCTCGTCAGGGAACCCGTTGCGCACCGCCATGGACTTTGCAATGGGACGGCGATAACGATAAACCCAGCGGAACTCAAGACGTCGCCGCGCCCACCGCCAGGTGGCGCCCAAAATTCGCAAGGATCCCCTTGGCCGCGGGCGTGTCCACGGTGGCCGGCGCGTACCGGTTCGTCCAGCGCCCCCCCTCCATGTCCACGCACAACCTGGCGTCGGCCTCGGGGTGCCCCTGAAGCGTCCAGATCGGCAGGTCGGGGTGCGCTAGGGCCTGCACGCCGCCAATGCCGCCCCGGCCGACGACCGTCAGTTCGCCGGCGTCGACGAGGTGGTCGCGGTGCGTGAACACCAGCGGCACGCGCTCCAGCCCCGCCAGCGGGCCCGCCGCAGCGTCGAGCGTCACCTCACTGACGCCCCAGCGATTGCTCTCCCACGACTTCAGGGTGGCCCCGAAGTGCTGCCCGATCAACTGGTGGCCGAAGCAGATGCCGAGCACGGGCGTGCCCTGGCGCGCCGCCGCCTCAAGGGCAGCGCCGACGGCGTCCTGCCACGGGGTGTCCAGCGTGTTGAGCATCAGCGGGCTGCCAGTTACCTGGATGCCGCCCGCGCCCTCGAAGGCCGCCTTCAGGTCGTCGTCCGGACCCACGACGCGTACCGCTCGCCCGGGGCACGTGTAACGGTGGTGCGCCGCGACGACCTTGGCGCCGGCTACCGGGTCGCCACCCGAGTAAAGATCCAGGATCACGAGTGGCCGCTCGCCCGCCGGCGCGGTCTCAAGGGTCGGGCCGCCATCCTCCGTTGGCACAGCGTCGTCATGGCCGGGCCGCCGATAAGCCTGGGTGTTTGGTTGCGTGGCTCAGCCGCTGCACTGGCGGCCCGGCGGGCAATGCCCGTGGCGACCGAGCGAAATTGAATTGGGGCACGCAACTGTTTTAGCCGACCGTACACCTGCCAGGTGGGGCCGTCGCGGCCCCTGGTGGTACACGTGTTTCTCCGTACTTTACTCCTGATCGTTTCATTGATGACGGCCTCTCTTGCACCCGGCTGGACGGCGGCGGGCGACGCCTCGGACTGGGAATGCGCTCCCGGCGATCGGCTGGGCCAGATGGCCACCGAAGCCGGCTGGGACGTTGTTTCCGTCGGCCCGGCGCTCATCGGCGCCGCCATCGAGGTCCCCGCGGGCCAAATCTGGCTCGCTGACGGCGACCTGCTCGTCCTGGCGTCCACGACCCTCACCGTCAACGGCATCCTGGCCAGCACGGGCGGCGATGTGGTCATTGAGGCGGCCAGCGTGGCCCTCGGACCCGAGGGAGCACTGGCCGCCGGCTCGGGCCCAGCGGGCCTGAACGGTGACGAGGGCCTCCCCGGAGGTTCGCTCACGATCCTGGCCGCCAGCCTCACTCTGGGTCCGGCATCTTGCCTGGCCAGTGGCGACGGCGGCGACGGAGCCGACGCGACCGGCATGGCCGTCGCTGTGGGCGCCACGGGCGGCGCTGGCGGCGCGATGCTGATCGGGCCCAGTCCCGGCGCCTTTGATGCCAGCGTCTCCGTTCACCTCGGCCAGGGCGGCAACGGCGGCGACGCCGAGGCCTGTGGCGGCCCGTTGGCCGTCGCAACCGGTGGCGCTGGCGGCGCTGGCGGGCTTCTGTCCGGCGACGGTGCCGGCGACATCATCGGCCAGATGGGCAACTCGGGACGCGGTGGCAACGGTGGCGACGCCGTGGCTGCGTGCGAAATCCCCGTGTGCGCGGGTGACGGGTCCGACGGTGCCGACGGCGCCGACGGCGAGGGCGAGCGGTTCATGTATCCGATCCTGGACAGCCCGACGGGCGCCGCTGGCGAAAGCGGTGAAGCCGGCGGTGCGGCAACCGAAGGCGGCGCTGCTCGTGCCACCGGTGGCGCCGGTGGAGCCGGTTGGCACGGCGGCAACGGCGGCGACGCCACGGCCGTGGGCCAATGCGGCGGAGCCGGCGGTCGAGGCGGCGACGGCGGACGCGGCGCGCCGGCTCCCGACGTGGAGGAGTCCTACGGCGGCAGCGGCGCGAGCGGTGGCGGCGGCGGCGATGGCGGTGCCGGCGGCGCAGCAGACGCGCTGGGCGGACCCGGCGGAGCGGCCACGGGTGGCAAGGGTGGAATGGGCGGCGACGCGAACGCCACCTCCGGCGCTGGCGGCCCAGGCGGCGACGGCGGCTGGGGCGGCAACGGCGGATCCGCAGGCAGCTACGGAATCGAAGGCGGCACGGGCGGTAGCGGCGCAAGCGGCGGTACCGGCGGTGTCGGTGGAGCTGCACAGGCCATTGGAGGAGCCGGTGGCGCAAGCGCCGAGGGAGCCGGCGGCCACGGCGGCGACGCCACGGCCACATCCGGCGAGGGAGCCTCGGGTGGCTTCGGAGGCGAAGGCGGCGACGGCGGTTACTCATCCTGGACCGGCTACCCTGGAGTTGCGGGCAACGGCGGCAGCGGCGGCAGCGCCGGCGACGCCGGACAGGCCGACGCGACGGGCGGCAATGGCGGCCTCGGCGCGATCGGTGGCCCCGGCGGCGACGCGCAGGCGACCGGCGGTGCCGGGGCCAGGGGCGCGGCCGGCGGCAGTGCCGGCTACGGAGAATATGGCGGCGGCTTCATTGGCGGCGGCGCCGACGGCCAGGGCGGTGGCGGCGGCTACGCTGGCGCCGGCGGTGGCGCGAGCGCGACCGGCGGTAACGGCGGCGCCGGCGACAGCGGCGGCGACGGCGGAGCGGCGAACGCGACGGCTGGCGACGGCGACTCGGGCGGCGCCGGAGGAATCGGGAGCAGCTACTTCGGTAGCGATGCGTACTACTACAGCGGCACGGGCCGCAACGGCGGCTCAGGCGGCCAGGCCGAGGCGACCGGTGGTGACGCTGGCGACGGAAGCCAAGGCGACGGCGGTGCCGGAGGCGATGCGGCGGCCTATGCCGGAAGCGCCGGTTCCGGCGGGCGCTCGGGCAACGAGCCCGGCCAGGGGGGCATCGGTGGCGGTGCCAACGCCCAGGCCGGCCGCGGCGGCACCAGCGCCGGCTCGGAGGGCGGCTCCGGCGGCGATGCACAGGCCACGAGCGGCGACGGCGGCCGGGCGGGGTACGACTACTACGGCCAGGCGGATACCGTTCCCGACGGCGGCAGCGCGGGCGACGCACAGGCCATTGGCGGCCCGGGCGGCAACGGCGCGACGACGGCCGGCAACGGTGGCGATGCTCTGGCGACCGGCGGCAACGGCGCTGCCGGCGGCTTCTCCTACTACGCTGAAAGTGGAAACGGCGACGGCGGCAGGGGCGGCGGAGCAAGAGCGTTCGGCGGCGCCGGCGGCAGCGGTGACGCGGGCGGTTCCGGCGGTGAGGCTGACGCGCTCGGTGGCGACGGCGGGCGTGCCTCGGCGGAGGCAGGCTACGGCGGTGACGGCGGCGCGGCCCAGACCGTGGCGGGCCCTGGTGGGCTCGGCGTGACCTCTGGCGGCGACGGCGGCGGCGTTGGTGCTGCCGGCGGCGACGGCGGCTCCTCGGACGAGTCGTGCGGCGGTTCCGGTGGCAGCACCCTAGTGGTGGCCGGTCCGGGCGGACCCAGTCCCGGCGCGCCGGGCGCCGACGGTGCAGTGCGTTACGACCAAACCGGCAGCGACGGGTACGGCGGCTGGAACTGCTGATCCCGTGGAGGCGCCGCATGGCCGACGGTCATGCGGTGCCTCTGGTTGGTGGGGGCTGCGGCCGCGCCATTCGTTCGCTCGGCGGACTTCGCGTAGCTCAGGCGAGCGTCCCGGCAAGCACGGCCGAGCGGCAGGCTCGCTGGGCCTCGCTGGGCCTCGCCTGGCTCAGGCGATCGTCTGGCTTCGCGCTCGAGTTTCCCAAGCTCGCGCAAGCGTTCGCTCACCGCGTTGGCGACACGCAAAACGCCGCCGCCAATCGTGCAAGCACGGCCTCGCGGCCGCTCAATGCGTTCGCTACTCGAGAGCTTGCCCTCCAATCGCTCACGCGATCGTCCCCGCGCGGCCACCCAATCGGCCGCGCGGTCCGCTCGCCTACGGCTCGCTGACGTTCGCCCTCACTTTGCTCAGGCGATCGTCTGGCTTCGCTCACGAGTAAATTGTAGCAGGTAGTACCTGCCGCCCGCGCCGGTGCCAGTTGACCCACTCAACTTCCAGCCGACGAAGCTTTGGCCGTTGACGACGGCGGCGGTGCAGCCGCCGGCCGTGCGGTTGGCGTAGGTGACGCCGCTCTGGATGTTATCGAAGAAGTACTGCATCTCCTTCTCATCCTCGGTCATGACGCCGGCGGTGAGGCCGTACTCGACCTTGTTGTACTCCTCGACCGCCTGAGTCAGGTCGTCGACGACGGCCACGGCGGTGAAGGGCATGAAGAACTCTTCGCGGAACACGCGGTGGTCCAGGGGCAGGCCGGTGACGACGGTGGGGCGGACGTAATGGCCGCCCAGTTCGTCCGCGAGCACCTCGCCGCCGCTGACGACCTTGCCGCCGTCGGCCTTCACTTGCTCGACGACTTCTCGGTACAAGTCGAGCTTGCGGGCCTCGATGACGGGGCCCATGAAGTTGGACTTCTCGCGGGGGTGGCCCACGGTGGTTGAGTCGGTGAGCTTCTGGAGGCGGTCCATGAACTCGTCGGCTACCTCCTTGGCGACGTAGACGCGGCTGCACGCGCTGCACTTCTGGCCGCTGAAGCCGAAGGCGCTCTTCCAGACGCCCTGGACCGCCTTGTCCAAGTCGGCATTCTTGCTGATCAGAACGGCGTTCTTGCCGCCCATTTCGGCGATGAAGGGCTTGGGGCGACCCTGGTCCAGCATCTTCTGCATGGCGAGCATGCCGATGCGCTTGGAGCCCGTGAAGACGAGCCCGTCGATCTCCGGGTTTTCCAGCAGTTCCGCCGAGACCTCTTCGTCGGGGCCGGTGAGGAAGTGGAGCACGCCGTCGGGCACGCCGGCGTCGCGCAGGCACTCAAACACGTACCAGCCGCTGAGGCAGCCCTTCATGCTGGGCTTCATGATCGCCGCGTTGCCAGTCAAGAGGGCGGCGACGGTCATGCCGGCGGTGATGGCGATGGGGAAGTTGAACGGGCATACGACGCCGAAGACGCCTACGGGCTTGCGCATGCTGCGGCAGTCCTCGTTGGGAAACGGCTTGCCCATCTGCATGTCGAAGCCGTTCATTTCCCGCATCGTCATGGCGTAGAAGCGCAGGAAATCCACGCCCTCGTCCACGTCGATGCTGGACTCGAAGCGCGTCTTGCCGGTCTCCCAGGTCATGACGGCGCACAAGTCGTAGAAGCGCTCGGCCATGATGTCGGCCGCCTTCTCGATGATCGCCACGCGCTCCTGCCAGGGGAGGGCGGCCCACGCCGGCTGCGCGGCCTTGGCGGCGGCGACGGCCTGACGAACGTGGTCGCGGGTGCCATTCTGGTAGTTTCCTACCGTGACGCTCGTGTCTGCCGGGCTCGTGATGGCAAACGTGCTGCCCGTATCGATCTCCTCGCCGTTGATGACCAGCGGCAGCTTGGCGCCCAGCTTGCCGCCAACGCGGTCCACGGCCTCCTCGAACAAGCGGTCGAACTCGTCCATGGTGCCGTTCCGGTCGTGGCGCCACCAGGTGTTCTTGTTCTCGAAGCGATTGAAACGCTCCTCGATGTGACGCATGGTCGCACCGTCTTCGCCGACGGTAACAGGGTCCAAGGTGACAGTCTGGGCCATGGGCCGCGCCATGAAGGGTTCCATCAAGGACGTTTGGTTGGCGGCGCGGCCGCCCGCCGGCGGTAGCCTCATGTCCGCGAGGGCCTGTCCGCCCGCATGGAGCAGCAGCAAGACCCGTGGCGACAGGCGCCGGCACCCCATCAATACGGTACGACGATCGTGGCACAGCAACAGCAACAGGGCCCCGACGAGACCCATCTGAAGGTCATTGGCGCCCTGTTCATCGTATGGGGCGCGCTTGTCCTGCTCGCGGGACTCGTGCTTCTACTGGCCGCCGCGTATGGCGGGGCCGTCGGGGAGTCCCAGTCAGGTCAGGAGGGGGTCTTCGCCATCGCGGCCGGCGCGGGAATGCTGGTGTTCGCGGTCTTGCTCGTGGTGGGTCTGCCCGCGCTGCTGGCCGGTATCGGCATCCTGCAGCGGCGTGAGTGGGGCCGCATCCTGGGAATCATCGTGGCGGGCATCTCGCTCCTCAACTTCCCTTTTGGTACCGCCTTTGGCATCTATGCGTTGGTGATCCTGACCCAGTTCAGCTTCAACCAACAGCAACAGCAGGTTGTTCGCCTGGGTTAGGCGTGCACTTTGCGGCCGCCGCCCAGCGGCCATGGCCCGCCCACAAGGCCCATCAACACGACTCGTGCTCCAACCCTGTCGTGAGTCGCCCATGAAGTCCCTGGCCGAGCAGATGTCCGTCTACAGCGCCTACCACCGCAACCCGGTGAACAAGGCCATCCACTTCGTCTTCGTTCCCGCCATCGTGTGGACGCTGATGATCGCGTTTGGCCTCGTGGACCTCTTTTCCGTAGGGGCCCTCACCTTCACGCTGGCCCACGCCCTCGTGGTGCCGCTGCTGGTCTGGTACCTCTTGCTGGACTTCCCCCTGGGGGCCGTCGCCGTGTTCCTGTACACGACGCTGCTGATCCTAGCCCTGTTCGTGGGCGCCCTCGGCACCACGACGGCCCTGGTCATCGCCGGCACCCTGCACGTTTTCAGTTGGGCTGTCCAGTTCCTCGGCCACGGCGTCTGGGAGAAGCGCCGCCCGGCCCTGATGGACAACCTGTTCCAGACCCTGGTGGCCCCCATCTTCGTCATCGCCGAGGTGGCCTTCATGATGGGCCTGCGCAAGGACCTGGAGGCGGAGGTCGCGGAGCTGATGGTTGAGCACCTGCCTGAGGCCGAGCGGGCCAAGCTGCAGGCCGCCGGAGCCTGAAGTGGTTCTCGTCGGCACGCCCGACGTTCCAGCTGCCCTGCGCGTCATGGCGTGGATCCACCTCGCCATCGCCGCAGGCCTCGCTGTGTTCGGCATCGTGCTGGCGGTCGCCGGCGACGCCGGCGCCTTCGGAATCGCGACAGTGTTCGCCTTTGCGCTGACCCTCGGCGCGCTCAGCGTCTACTGGATCCGCCGCGCCCGGCAAACCACGGAGCCAGAAATGGTGCCCGTGGATCGCTGACCGGCTGGGCCGGCCTGCCCCTCAGCGTTGAGCTTCTCGTCACAGGCACCGGGGAGGCGCCTCAGACTGGGATAACCACATCATTGGGGTAGGTCGCACCACGCCAGCGCTGCACATAAGGGTGAAGCCCTGGCCTCGCGGGCCGCCGGGGCTGCCCGGGCCGGCGGCAGAGCGGCGGTCATGGGGTCCCGGTGGGCACGCACCCCGGGCCCGCCCCTGCACCACCGCTTCCACGGTCGAGGGGTCCACGTTTTTGAAGGCCGACGCCCGAAGTGGCAGTGATGAGCCCCGACATCGAGAGCACCCGTGGCACGCCCAGCAAGCGAAAACACGACCGGGTTCTCCCGCATCGGCCTCCGATGCAGGCCCCCGCCCACTCGGAGTACCCGCGTCCCCACCGGCGCCGGGCCCTCTCCTAAGGCCTCTGGCCGGGCCCCCCTGTTGATATAGGGTATCATCCTCGGCGCGACCATGAGCCGCAACCTGGAACTGGAAAACCTGCGCTGGGGCAGCGACCTCGTGAAGCGGGGCTTTGCCAAGATGCAGAAGGGCGGCGTCGTCATGGACGTCACGACGCCGGAGCAGGCCGTCATCGCCGAGGAGGCCGGAGCCGTGGCCGTCATGGCCCTGGAGCGCGTCCCCGCAGACATCCGGGCCCAGGGCGGCGTGAGCCGCATGAGCGACCCGTCGATGATCCTGCAAATCATTGATTCCGTATCCATTCCCGTCATGGCCAAGTGCCGCATCGGCCACTTCGCCGAGGCGCAGTTGCTCCAGGACATGGGCGTCGATATGATCGACGAATCCGAGGTTCTGACGCCGGCGGACCCGTTCTTCCACGTTTTCAAGAAGGACTTCACCGTGCCGTTTGTCTGCGGCGCGACCAAGCTGGGCGAGGCCGTGCGCCGCGTGGCCGAGGGCTGCGCGATGATCCGCACCAAGGGCGAGGCCGGCAGCGGTGACATCGTTGAGGCGGTCCGCCACCGCCGCCTGATGAGCCGCGGCATCCAGTTGGTTCAGGGCTTGGCCGACCACGAATTGGACGAGTTGGCCGAGACGTTCGTGACCCGTTACGACCCCCTCAATGAGGCGGTTTTGCTGGACATGGGCGTCGACGATGCCCTGCTGCCGGACGCTTACGGCGGCCTCGACTACGAGGAACTCACGGGCAACATTCGCACCGTCCTCGGCGAAATCCGTGAGCAGGGCCGCCTGCCGGTGGTTGACTTCACGGCCGGTGGCATTGCGACCCCTGCGGACGCGGCGTTGATGATGCAGATGGGCAGCGACGGCGTGTTCGTCGGCTCGGGCATCTTCAAGTCGGGCGACCCGGCGCGCCGCGCCAAGGCGATCGTTGAGGCGACGACCCACTACGACAAGCCTGACGTGATCGTTGAGGTCAGCAAGAACCTCGGCGAGCCGATGGTTGGGCGTAATATGGACGAGCTGGACGTGAGGCTGGCGGAGCGGGGCATTTAGCCCGGCGAAGCCAGCCAAAGGTCCAGGTCGTTCCGATGGCGGCCCGGAGGGCCGTCGAGTGGAGGAGATCGACGTAAGGCTCGCCGAGCGCGGCACTTAGCCGCGTGGAGCCAAGCGGGCGAGATCGGCATCACCACTGCCCCGGCGAGGTCAGCAGGGCCTAGCTTGCTGCCACGGTGACCCGGTAGACGACGCTGCCGGCTGGCGGCGTGGCCCCCAGGTCCCAGGTGAGACGGACGACCTCCGTGGTCGCCGGCAGGTCCGTGCCTTGGGTGAAGTACACCGTTCCTGCGGGCACGCCGTCCACGAGCAATTGGGCCGTGAAGTTGCCCGCAGGGACGATGCCGGCGGAGACCTCCTGGGCCTGCACGGAGTAGGCATAGTTGCCCACGCCGACGCCGGGGGTTGCCACCGCCGGCACCAGGTCCAGCTCGACGGCCGTTGCGGGCGTCGTTCCGGCCGCGGCGAGGCCCAGCGCCTCGACTTGGACGCCCTGCGGGAGGATCACGAAATCGGAGGGCGCGGTGGCCATTTCGCCGTGCACCGTGTCCAGCGAGGTCTGCTGTACCACGGTCGCGGACGCTCCCGCCACGAGCAGGAGGCCCATGACGAGAGTTACGCGCCTCACGCCGACGTAATCTCCAGGCGGTACGATTGGTCACCGTTGGGCAGGTCCGCGCCGATGTCCCACGTGAGGGTGACGCCCTCGGTGGCGGCGGCGTTGGCGGTGCCTTGGGTGAAGAAGATCACGCCCTGGGTTGTGCCGTCCAGGAACAGTTCCGCTTGGTAAGTGCCGGACGTGACGCTGTCGATTCCGGTCTCTTCGATGACGGCCTGGTAGTACCAGTTGGCCTTGGTCAGGCCGGTGTTTCCGCTGCCGCTGGCACCGGTGGCCATCTCGATGGCGGCGCCGCTCGTGGCGCCGGTCGCGCTGGCTGCGACTTGGTTGAATGCGATGTCCGTGCTGGAGACAGACATGTCGGCCCCCACCGTGTTGATCTCACCGAACATGTGCGAGAAGCTGGTTTGGCTGACGGTGGCCGCCATCACGAGGATGCCCGTGGCGGCGAGGACGCCGAGCACGAGTCCCGCGCGCAGCGGGTGGCGCCAGAAACGACGCTGAGGCTTGTTGGTACTCATCAGGCGTCACCAGCCTCATCTCCCATAAGAGCCACGTCGGAAACAGGAAAGGCCCGCTGGAGGGAGTGGGGAGCGATGAAAAACTGGGAGAATGGGGATGAGGCGCCGCCGTGCGCTGGCGGGGCGGCCTTCGGCGATTGGCTGCGCTTACTCCACCTTCAGCACGTCCATGCCCCGCGAGATATCGCCCGTGAACAGGTATCCTTGGTGGTACCAGACATCCCAGATCGAGCCGCCCTGGTCGATGCGGTGGGTGATGCGCGGGTTGTCCAGGTCGCGGAAGTCCACGAGCAGCACGCCAGCGGAGTAGAAGCCCATGGCGACGAAGCCGGTGTCCTCGAGCACGCGGCCGAAGTGGGCGGTGCAACTGTCCGTGGAGCCAAGCAGGCTGAACGGAGGGCTGCTCAGGTCAGGCATTTGCACATCGACGCTGACGGCATCCTGGAAGGACGGGCTGACGTGGCCGTGCAGAACCGGGTTCTTCTCGTCGGTGATGTTGTAGAACCACAGGTTGCCCAGCGGGCCACTGGCGGTCTGATCGCCGCTCTCCTGGTAGAAATCGCAGCCGTTGATGGCGCCGCCGCCGGTCTCGTCGCCAACGATCAGGACCGTGGCGTCATGGTTGGGCAGGGCCAAGTGACTGAAGGTCAGCGGGATGCCAACGTTGGCGCGCTGGTCGGGCAGTTCCTCGCCCGTCATTTCGCTGATGCGGGGGAACGGAATCGACGTGATCAGGTCCGGGTCGACGGGGTTCGAAATGTCCCAGATCTCCGAGTTGGCGTAGCCGGCGCAGTAGGCGCGGTAGAAGTCGCGGTCACGGTCGATGAAGAACGTGATGTCGTGGCAGCCATCGCCGCCGAAGTGGCCGATCTCGTCGGGCGCCTCGGGGTTGCTGAAGTCAACGATGTCCATGCCCGAGTTGTACACGATGGGCGTGCCAGGCACCACAGCAATGTTGTGGTTGCCTGCGGGCGTGGTGTAACTGCCAATCAGTCGCGGGTTGGCGGGATCCGTCACGTCCGTGGCGAAAATCTCCCTGCCGCCAGCCGTCGTGATCAGCACCAGCCGGCCGTCGGGGTACAGGATGGTGTCCGCGTCGCGCACCGGCACATCGGGCGCCACGCCGGCGACGACCGGGTTGGCGGGGTCCATGATGTCCACCACATACAGCGGACCGCTGCCGCGGCCACCCAGGAAAGCCAGGGGACCAAACACAGCGATGCCGCCCGCAGTCTCGATGTCCGGGACCTCAGCCAACGCCTCCAGGATCGCCGGCTCCTCGGGAAGCCCCCGGTGGGTCGGCTTGTACCACACAACCGTGCCGTCGTCCAGCACCTCGCGGCCCGTGACGCCGTCCGGGCTCTCGGCCAAGGCATCGTTCACGCCAAAGTCGAAGGCCGGGTGACTCGCAGCCATACCCGCCGCGGCCAAGCCGCGCAGGGCCAACGAATCCACTTCAACGTCCTCGACGCAACCTGCAAAACTCAAAGCCGCCAACAAGGCGACAACCACCAACGTGCGCATGGCCCGCAGGAAGGCTCGCGGGTTATCCGTGTTGTTGTGGCGAGGACTTCGCCGGGCTGCGGCGTTGCAGGCGGAAACAGTCCG
>JBFJYU010000032.1:0-16793 GCA_041622435.1 Thermoplasmatota archaeon
ATGCTCAGCGTCGCCGGCATGACGAGTGCTGCGCCGATGCCCATGATGGCCCGCGCCGCGATCAGGTTGCCGGGTGCGTCGGCAAACGAGGCGGCCAGGGAGCCAACCGCGAAGACGGCCATACCAGCCTGGAGTGCGCCGCGTCGGCCGTAGCGGTCGCCGAGGCCGCCCATGGCGAGCAGCAGGCCACCGAACACGATTGCGTAGGCGTCGACGATCCACTGTAGTTCGCTGCCGGTTGCGCCCAGTTCCTGCGACAGGGTGGGCAGGCTGACGTTGAGTGCGCTCACACTCATGACAACCAGCACCAGGCTGAGGCACATGGCGCCCAGGATGAACCAGCGCAAGGCGTGGATTCGCTCGGCACTCGCATTGGCCATGGCGCCTTGTGACGGCCGATTCCAGATAGCTCTACTGTCACCAAGACGAGTGAAACCATGACTAAGGTGTACGCAACAGCACCATCGGGGTGCCGGGGCAACGAAAAAATGGGATGGGGCGGCGCGGGGGTGAAGAGGGAAAGCGGACGGGCCGTGGTTACGGCGTCAGGTCCAGGCAGGTCGCGTAGGCCCGAATGTTGTCGTCCGTGGCGTGATGGTTCTCCCACCGCGTCTCCCACGTGTTGCCCACCTGGAAGGAAGCAACCGCGACGGCATCATCGATGCCCTGGAAGCCGCCGCCCGTCACAAGGTCACCCGCCGCGCAGTGCGCCGTGATGACGTACACGCCAGTGGTTTCGCGGGTGGTTCCTGCCGGCACATCGTCCAGCGTGGCCTGGGCGTAGGTGCCGTAGATCACCGTACCATCGGCGCCAGGCGGTCCAGCCGGGCCCTGGGGTCCAGCCGGCCCGGCCTGGTTCCAGGTCACCAGCGCCTTGCCGCCGCCGTCGCAGTCAGCAGACGTATTCACGGTCATCGAGCCCGGCAGGACCTTCTCATCCTTCGCGCACGCGTAGAAGACATCGTCGGCCGGCGGGTGGATCGCAGACGCGCCCGCTCCCAGGAAAACCACAGCCGCCGCGAGGGCGGCTACTCTTTGATAGCTTGCCATAACGGAGATAGAAACCTAGGGCGCTTATGTTCGTTTGCCAACATCATTGCGGTTTTGCGCGGAGCCAACCGTCGCTCCCTCAACAACGAGCGCCCAGCAACCTGACCAGCCACTGCCCGGCTGCCCACGGTCTTGACCATCCAACACGCGGGAATCACGTGGGAGCGCCGTGCCTCACCGTCATCGCTGGACCGGTCCCCCGCCCGCAACCGGCCCCGGGCCCAGGCCAGCGGCCACGCTGAACACCACGGACTCCGCCATCATCGACGCGATGGCCTCGTTAGGATTCCACACGGCCCGGATGTCAACCTCATCGCCGCGGGGTACGGGACACAGAACCAGCGCCTGCTTGCCGTCAACCAGCAAAACCCCGATGGGAAGCCTCGCCTCGTCCACGGGCAACCCCAGATCCCCCAGCAGGCCCGCCACCGGCGAACCGGGTTCCGCCGCCGTCCACACCCGCACCCCTCGTCGGGCCGCCCGGACCAAGTCATCGCCGAGGGGCTTGGCGACCGATCCGACCACGGGCGTCCCAAGCACCACGAGGTCTCGGGCCTCCGAGATCATGATGCGGGCCCTGCGCAAGACGGCGTCCATGCCGTCCAGGATCCAGACGGAGCCCGCAAAGCGCTGCTCGCGCTCCGCAAACCGCGCTTGCAGGGAGGGCAGCGCGTCCCTGAGCGACATCTCGAACCGCTGCCGTGCCCCCTCCAGGCAGGAGCTTGGCTCCCGCGCATGGTACACGCGGGGTCGCCCGTCATCCGAAACCAGCCATCCCTGGTCCTCTAGTTCCGCCAAGACCCGGTACACGCGGGTGCGCGGGATGTGGGCCGCCTCGGCGATATCCGTGGCGCCCGCGCCGCCAAGCGACAGCAGGGCCTCGTACGCGCGCGCCTGGTACTCGGTCAGGCCGGCCTGCCGCAGCGCCCCCCGTTCCGCATTCACAGGCCGCCAGCACCGACCGATGGCATAACCCGTGCGTCCGGCCCCTGCCGCCGGCGATCATTGCATATGCCAACACGCCGATGGCCCTTCATGGTCCAGCCCGCTCGCGCCGCAACCGTGTTTGCAGCCGCACTCGCGCTCGGTGCCGCCGCCCTGTTCATCGCCGTGGTCGGGGTACCGCCAGAGGAACAGGGCCCATCGGCCCTGTTGACCGAGGACCGCTCGCCACTGGTTATCGCGGACCTCGACGGCGAGCCACCCCAGTTCCATCTGGCCACCTGGGAGGGCCAACCCGTCATTGTCCTCAAGCTGGCCGGCCCCGTCGCCGGCGCCAGCGCGCCGGTTCCCGGCGAACCGGGCAACGTGCTCGTCGTCTTCTCAGCCAAGTCGACCCATATGGGTTGCCGTGTCGAGCCCATCGACGACCCAGCCTTCGGCCTCGTCCTTCGCGACATCTGCCACCATGGCGCCTGGGACCCCACGGCGGGCGCCGAGGTCGTTCGTGCCCCCGCCCCCGCGCCGCTGCCCCAGTTCGCCCCCCACCTGGAACGGCTGCCACGCGGCGCCGTCGCCATCCACGCCACGGGACCCAGTACGTAAGGCCCCAGGCGGCCCAAAGTGGCTTCGCCGCCGTGACGAGAACGGCTAAGCCCCCCAACACGTTTGCTCCCAGCATGCCCTCGATCCGCCATGTTGTCAAGCTCCAGGCAAGCCCAGACGCCGTCCGCGCTGCCCTGACGGAGCAAAAGCAGGTGCAGCGGTGGTGGACCAGCGAGGCCGAGGTGGACCCCTTCGTCGGCGGCCAGGTCAAGGTTGACTTCGGCGGCGACGACTCCTTCGCGCGCTTCACGATCGACGACATCACCGAACGCCGCGTCCTGTGGCGCTGCACCGACAGTTGGATGGTCGACTCCCGCGACTGGACCACCACCACGGTCACGTGGATCCTTGAGCCGTGGGGCGCCGGCACGCGGCTGACCCTCCTGCATGAGGGCTTCCGGTCCGAATCACGCTGCTTCCGGGTGTGCGAAGATGGCTGGGCCTTCTACGTCGGCGAGAGCCTCAAGGGACTTTTGGACGGGTTGCAGGGAATGCCCTACGACCCCGAGGTCCACGCCGTAACCGAAGCCAGGTGAACAGGTTCGCAAAAGGGAGGCATGTTCAGAAGCCAACTGGACACGGCCAAATACCGGCGGCGGCGATCTGGTGTCCGTCCATGTCGGAGACAGAGTTCAACGAGGATGCTGGCGAGGAATTGACGCTACAGCAGGTCCAGCAAGCGTACCTCTAGGATGCCTGGCTGGGTCCACGGGTAAGTGAACCCGGCAGGCAGCGGCGGCGAAATGTCCAAGCCCGCGAAGGCGCTGCGTGGCGCATGCTGCGAACGCCGAGCCTCCTTCTCGTCTGCTGCCTGATGCTGTCGGGTTGCAGCGACGACGCGGCCCCGGACCGCTCCAGCCAACTCGATTTGCCCGCCGAGGCCGCGCCGCCGGCGCAGCCCAATGGCACCGATTTCCTGCCGCCGGTCAACGAAACGCTGCCGGCGCTGCCCTTCGACTTCGTGGGAACCGGGTGCCGTGAATTCCTTGCTCTGATGCAGGTCCCCGTTGACAACGTCAGGACATTTGTTCCGGACAACATCACGATTCTCGCCGACGCTTTGGGCGAAACCGTGTTCTTCGCTGGCGTCAAATCCTGCGACGACGTGTCGCTTGACGGGGCCCCCGGCGCGCCCGGCATGATCAGCGACGTGGGCGTCCTGATTGAGGCGCCCGACGGCAGCGGGGGGAACCACTACTACCAACTCTGGATGGTCAGCGACCACGAGGCGTTCGTGCGCGGACACGAGGCCTTGGGCGTTTGGAGCGGGCTGGCCCCCACCAACTACTCGGAGGTCGAGGCAGGGCCCGGCGTCGCCGAGGTGGATTGGCAAGTCGGATGGCTGGAGGGCAGCTACCGCGCCGATGGCACCGCCGGTGGCGTCGCCGGCGCGCCGGCGACCGACTTCACGGGCTGGCACTGGGGGCCACAGGGACTCTTCAGGATTCAGAAATCCTTCACGTACACCCACTACGCCGGCGGCGAGAGCGAAATCGTCGCCGTGGCCGGCTCCCCGATGCAGACTCTGCTCGGCGCCGTGTTCAAGGATGGGCTGGCGCTGCACAACCATTACGATCACTCCGGCCGGGCGGAGCTGGTTGGCCTGTAGGTCAGACGGGACCGCCTAAAACGGCGCGCCGGGCTGGACGAGGGAGTCGCCGACGGGCGATCCGCCTTCCATTTGCAGGAAAACCTGCAGGCGGCCGCGGATGTGCTCCAGCTTGCCGCCAACTTTCGCATGGATGATTCCGGCCAGGGCATCCAGGTCGCCGTCAGCGCCGTCGATGTCCGGCGTTCGGATCTGGTTCCACTCGCGGCGCACGCGCTCGGCGAAGCGGCCGCCACGCCATGGCACCTGGTCCTGGTCCCGGTAGGCGGGGTCGAGGATGCGAACTTCGCGCTTGAGCGTCTCAGGGCTGGGGGCGTGGCCGGACATGGGCTGGCGCTAGCGGCGGACGGACTTCAGCGTGTCGCCGGTGGCGGCCTGACGCGCCGCCCGGTCGGCACGGGGCGTCCGGCTGCCCGATGGGTCATCGGCCGAAGACGGCGGGCCAGGGATCGTTCACCGCTTGCGCTGATGGCTAGACGATCCGCCTGTCGGCCTCGGTCCACTGGCCGGTGGCCGGGCACGGCCCGGCGTTGCGCTGCGGACCCTCACAGCCGTTGGTTTCCTCTAGCACCGAGGCGCCGGCGTAGGGCGAGGGCAGGATGACGCCGATGCATGTGGCGCCGACCCAGATCACACAGAAGATTCGCCCCACCGTGCCTGCGTCTCCACTGACGTGGTAGGTTCCGGCTGGTGTCTCGACGGTTTCGCTGACGCCAACGGCGGACACGGGACCAGCAATTGCGAGCATGATGCAGGCGGCCAAGCAGAGGAGGCGGACCATGGCTTGGAAAAACAATGAGCAAAGAAGAACATAACGTCGCCCGCGACGCCGCCGGGGGTCGGTATGGATCTCACCGCAAGCGGGGTGATGTCGCGGCACCTACACGAGCCGTGTGTCGGCGGCGACCGGCTGACCGGTTTGCGGGCAGACGATGGCCCCCTGCTGGAGGCCTTGGCAGCCGTTGCTCTCCTCGTAGAGGCGAATGGCCGCGTTGGCGTAGGGAACGGGGAAAAAGATACAGCCGCCGATGCAGATGCCCCGGTCGCGTACGCCGACATCCGAGCTGTGCACCACATAGTACGTGCCCGCCGGCGTTTCGACGGTCTCAGAGTCGGCCTGGACAACAGGGGTCAGAGCCAACGACAACATCAGCGCGCAAGCAACGACCGCCCAGCGAACAACCATGCATGGTGCAACCGCGTCCGCGATAAAAATTGATGCGCCCCCCAAGCTGAGAACTCCGATCCGGGTGGGCCGGAGAGCCGGGGCACGCGTCGATGGCAGGGCCGACCCGCAGGTCGAGGCGTCGCCCACCTGCGCCCGCCAGCCGTCCCTTTTTGAACGCCCGCAGCCTCGGCCGGCCCGATGTCGAAGACCGTCCCGAAGCGCTATCAGCCGGATGAGATGGAACGAGCCGTACTGGAGCGGTGGCGCAAGGAGGGCACTTTTGAAGCGCAGGTCGAGGCCGGCCTCCGGGTTTTCGAGGAATCCGGACGCGATCCCGCCCACCGGTTCATTTTCCTGGAGGGCCCGCCGACGGCCAATGGCCTACCCCATCCTGGGCACGTGCTCACCCGGACGCTGAAGGATTCGGTCAACCGGTTCCACGCCATGCAGGGCAAGTGGGTTCCCCGCAAGGCCGGCTGGGATTGCCACGGCCTGCCCGTCGAGATTGAAGTTCAGAAGGAGCTCGGCATCGAGCACGTGGACCAGATCGAAGAGTACGGCGTGGAGCCGTTTCTGGCCAAGTGCAAGGAGTCCGTGTTCCGGTACAAGGGCAAGTGGGAGGAGATGTCGGAGCGGGTCGGCTTCTGGGTGGATTTCGACGCGCCGTACGTCACCATGGACGACGGCTACATCGACGCCGTTTGGTGGAGCTTGAAGCGGCTGCACGAGAAGGGCCTGCTCGTCAAGGCGCACAAGGTGGTTCCGTATTCGCCCGTGACCGGCACGACGTACTCCAGCCACGAGGTGGCCCAGGGCTACCGCGACGTGGTCGACACGTCCGCGTTCGTGAAATTCCACCTCAAGGATGACCCCGACGGCGCTCGTGTGGTGTCGTGGACGACGACGCCGTGGACGCTGCCCGGCAACGTCGCCCTGGCCGTGGGCGAGGACATCGATTACGTCAAGGTCAGGGTCACCGAGGAGAGTCCCAACGCCCACGCGAGGGTGGGCGAGATCCTGATTCTGGCCGAGGCGTTGTTCAAGAACACGATGCGCAACCACGCGGAAGTGGTTGACAAGATCAAGGGCCGCGACCTGGTGGGCCAGGCGTACGAGCCGCTGTTCCCGGGCGCCGTCGACGTAGCCAACGGGCCCGGCGGCGAGCCCAGCAAGGTTGCATGGGAGATCGTCGGCGCCGATTTCGTCACGACCGAGGACGGCACGGGCGTCGTCCACACCGCCGTGATGTATGGTGAGGACGACTACCAGCTCGGCATGGCCATCGGCCTGCCGGCCCAGCACACCGTCGGCCTGGACGGAAAATTCATCGATGCCGTGCCCGCCGTGGCCGGCCAGTACGTCAAGGACGAGGCGACCGAGAAGGCCATCCTGGACTACCTGATCGACCGCGAAATGCTCTACCGCACCGAGCAGTACGAGCACAGCTACCCGCACTGCTGGCGCACCGACACGCCGCTGCTGTACTACGCCATGGAGTCGTGGTACATCCGCATGAGCACCCTGCGCGACCAGCTTCTCGCCAACAACGACGCCATCAACTGGGTCCCCGAGACGATCAAGGAGGGCCGGATGGGCGACTGGCTGCGCAACGTCAAGGACTGGGCGTTCAGCCGCAGCCGCTACTGGGGCACGCCGCTGCCGGTGTGGATCTGCCAGGACGAAGCATGCGGCGAGCAGATCTGCATGGGCGGCAAGGCAGACCTGGCCCAGCACGGCCTCGAAGTGCCGGAATTGCACCGCCCCCACGTGGACCAATCGATCAAGTGTCCCAAGTGTGGCGCCGAGGCGGCCCGCGAGCCCTACGTGATCGACGTGTGGTACGACTCGGGCGCGGCCCAATTCGCGCAGTGGCACAGCCGGCCCGACGAGACGCCCGACGTGGCCGCCCAGTGGCCGATCGACTTCATCGCGGAGGGCCTCGACCAGACCCGCGGGTGGTTCTATTCGCTGCTGGCCATCGCGACGGCGCTCGGCGACGGCGAGGACGGCCCCCTGTTCCAAGGCCCGCCGTACAAGAACGTGGTCGTCAACGGCCTGATTCTGGCCGAGGACGGCCAGAAAATGAGCAAATCCAAGAAGAACTACGTCAGCCCGGACGAGATCTTCGAGCATGTTGGCGCCGACGCGACGCGGTGGTACCTGTTGTCGGCGACGGCGCCATGGCAAGACAAGCGCTTCTTCGAGGATGCCGTGCGCGACACGTTTGGCAAGTTTTTCTCCACGCTGTGGAACACGTTCCTGTTCCACCACCAGTACGCCGACCTCGACGGCTGGAAGCCGAGCCTCCAGACCCTCGACGAGTTGCAGGCCCTCGTGGCCGACAGCGAACTGGACCGCTGGCTGCTCAGCCGCCTTGAGGCAACCGTCGCCGAGGCCGCCGCGCAGGGCAACCGGTTCCACTTGCACAAGGCCACCCGCGCCATCGAGGACTTCGTCATCAACGACCTCAGCAACTGGTGGGTGCGCCGCAGCCGCGACCGCTTCTGGGCCGAAGCGGACAGCCCCGACAAGCAGTCAGCTCATACGACGCTGTGGTGGGCGCTGCACTCCGTTTCCCGACTGGTTGCCCCCTTTGCGCCCTTCATGGTAGAGCACATCTGGGCGACCATCCGGCTGCCCGAGGACCCCGCAAGCGTCCACCTGGCCCGCTACCCCGAGGCCGGCGAACGCGACGAGGCCTTGGAAAGCCGCATGGCCGCCGTGCGCGAGATGGCGGAGGCGGGGCGCGCGCTGCGCTCCAAGGTTGGCATCCCGACCCGGCACCCGCTGGGCCGCGCGCTGATCGTCGGCGAAGGCGTGGGCGATCTCGCCGAAGCGCTACGCGAAGAAATCAACGTCAAGAGCCTGGAGACCGCGGCCGATACGAGTGGTGTCAAGAGCTATGTCGCCAAGCCCAACCGCGCCAAGCTGGGTCCGACGTTCAAGCAGTTGGCGCCGCTGGTGGCCGACGCGATCGAAGCACTCGACGGCGACGCCGCCCATGCAGCGTTTGCCGCCGGCCAAAGCGTCGGCGTCAGCATCGAAGGCCGCGACCACGACCTGACGGCCGAGCACGTCCTCTTCGAGGAGCAGGACCGCGAGGGCTGGGCAACCACCGAGGCGGCCGGCCGAATCCTGGCCCTGCACGTCCACCGCAACGAGGAGCTGCTGGCCGAAGCCCTCACCCGCGAGGTCATCCGGCGCATCCAGGACGTGCGCAAGGAGCTGGACTTGCACCTGGAGCAAACCATCGACCTGCAACTGGCCGTCGGGCCGGACGCCCAGGCCAAGCTGGAGGCGCACCTGCAGGACCTCCGGGCCGACGTCCGCGCCGGCAACGTGGCCTTCGTCGACGCCATCCAGGGCGACGCACGCCTCTGGGAACTGGAGGGCGAGGAGATCCGCTGCGCCGTGACGCCGACCGAGATGGTGAGGCCTGCGGCGGCGGAAGCGGCCTGAGACGGCTCACGACGCCACCGCCGGGACGGCTCGGGACGCGGCAGCGGGACCGACACCCACAAGACGCGCTGGTGCCGTGGCGCGGCCCATGCTTCGAACCTTGATGCTGGGCGCCGTTGTGCTCTTGGCGGGATGCACGCAACCCGACACGACCGGCGTCGTCGACGACGAACCCGCCGCGTCGGTCGCCGAGCGCCTTGCCGCCCTGCAGGACGCATGGTTTTGCCTGACACCCGTCGAAGTGGACGACCTCAACACCACGGCCGTCGGCGGCGTGGAGTGCCGGCTCAGCGTCGACATTGAGCGAGATCTGGCGCTGATTTATGCCACCGGCATCCCCAACCACGACTTCGAGTCCGGGCCCGGGTGCTGCGCCGGCGAGCGCGCATACACGTGGCGCATCCCCCTGCAACCCACGCGCGACATGGACGGCGAGCTTGAGGCCCCCCCGACGCGCGGCCCCATTGGGGTTGCACTCAACGGCGTACCCATCTACGGACCCGAGGACGGCCCCGGCGGCGACGCGGTGGCCAACCACCACGGCGTCTACGAGGACGACCGGCAACCCATCTGGCTCGGTCTGTGTCACGGCCACAGCGCCGGCACGCAGTTCCATTACCACGCCGACGCCGGCTGCATGTACTGGGAGCCCGGCCCCGCCCAGACCTGGAACGACTACGCCTGGGACCGCCTCGACGCCTCCGGCCCCTCGCCGCTTCTCGGCTTCGCCTTCGACGGCTACCCGATTTACGGCGCGTACGCCGAAATCGACGGCGAAATCGTCGAATTGCGCAGCAGCTACAAGCTCAAGGCCGGCGCCGACGGCTACAACGGCGTCGCCGACTACGAGTACATCGCCGGCCTCGGCGACCTGGACGAGTGCAACGGGCGCGTCGCGGCAACGGCCGAGTTCCCCGGCGGCACCTACCATTACGTGTCCACGATGCGCAACGGCGACGGCGACCTCGGCTTCCCGTACTTCATCAACTGCTACCACGGCGAGCCAGAGACCACCAACTACGAGATCGTCCCCGGCACCGAAGGCCTTCTTGGCCGTGGCGGGCTGCCGCCGGGCCAATAAACAGGGTCGTAGCGGCACCACAGGGCCCATTGCCGCCGTCGCCGCTTCGCCCAGCCGCGCGTTCTGGCAAACAACCCGGCAACCAGCCAGCCCGGCGAAGTCGTGAACCCCCAGGGAGCCGCCATTCCCGCGCCCCGGGTGCTTAGCACCCCCACCCACAGCCACGCGCGCCGCGGCCAGGCTGCTCGGCAGCTCGGCGGCGCGCCCGCCGCGCGCGATCAGTTCATGAAACGTCAGCGGGCCCGTCGCGCCAACGACTTCGGCCTCCGGGCCAAGAAAACACCAAAAAAGAGACCGCCGGAAAGGAGCGGACCGGACAGGGGAAGGCTAGAGAGGAAGGGGAGAGGAAGGAGAGGAAGGAAGAGGGCTGCGACGGCGCCGGATTAGCTGGACCCGTTCTCGACGGCCACCACGAAGGGCTCGCCGCCGAAGGCCACCATGAACGTCTTGGTCGCAGCGTACACGACCTCGTTGCCATCGGTGTCCTCGAACGTGTGATCCACGGTCGCCGTGTACTCGCCAGGCATCAACTGCACGGTGAGGTTGCCGCCGCTGTCCGTCGCGCTCGGCCGCACCGTGGTGGGACCTTCCAGCGACATGGGCACACCGGGCACCGGGGCACCCGCGTCCGTGAACTGCAGCGTCACCGTCGACGGAATCGGCGTGATGACCAGATCCTGCGTCGTGACGTTGGCGCCCGTCAGGGTAACCGACATCGTCAGGTTCTGGTAACCAGGCAAGAACGTCGACAACTCGTACACACCGGCCGGGTGGTCGGAGATCGAGTAACGGCCGTCCGCACCCGTGGTGACGACGCGGTCGCCAACCTTGACCTCAACGCCAGCCAGCGCCTGGTCCTTGCTCGCGTTGAATGCCCGGTCGGCATCCATGTCGCGGAAGGCCATGCCCTCCAGGTTCGCCAGCGGCAGATCCACGCGCACACCGGCGACGCTGCCGCCGTCGGCCTGCTCGCGGGTGACCTCAAAGGGCATCGAGTGCAGCACCTGGCCAGCCACGCGGACCGCCAGCGTCAGGTCGTTGCCGACCGAAAACGGCGCCAGCACCGAGAACGAACCGTCGTCGGCCGTCACGTTGGTCGCGTGCGACGAACCGAAGCCGTCGATGAACGTGACCTCCATGCCAGCCTGCGGCGTGCCGAGGCCGTCGTACACGGTGCCTTCCACGCGGTAGCCCTTGTAGTACTCCAGAAGCGCCACCTGACGGATGCCCGACTCGGCCGTGCCGAGCAGGCTCTGGTGGATGGCGCGCCAGTGCTCCAGGGACTCGCCGGCGGGCGCCGACGGGAAGATGCCGCCGAACGAACGCGCGTACATCGTGTCAGCGAAGCGATCCTGGACGTTCAGGCGAGGCTGCACCGGAATACCGGTGCCCGTCAGGGTCTGGCCCTTGGGGAACGCCTGGTTGCCCAGGACCTCCCATTCCTTGCCCGTCGAATCGCGGAACTTCGGCTGGTCGTGGCGGTACGAGTTACCATCCTTGTCGATGCCGTACTGCTCCATGGTCAGCGTCAGGCCGCCCTGCGTACCCGTGCTGAACTGGTAGCCGATGAACTCGTCGGGGTTCTTGTTGGCCAGATAGGCGGGCGCGTAGAAGATGCCCGGCTGATCCTGGATCGGGAACATGCGCCGATCAACGCCGAGGTACTTGATGTGGCGGTCCGTGTCCTCCGACAGTTGGTCGAACAACTCGAACACCTGATCGCCAGTCACGTAGCGCTGAAGAATCGTGTATTCGCGGTCCGAGCGCTTCTCAGGGCCGATCTCGAGCAGACCCTCATCGTACGAACGCAGGGTCGCCTGGACGGCGTCCGAGTTGCGCGCCTCGGGCTTGGCGAAGTAGTCGCCGTTGATGAGCAGGATCACGAGCCAGCTCATGGCCTCCTCCTCCGACTCGCTGGCCAGGAACCGGCCGGCGATGTTGTAGTGGTGCTGGAACGGATCGGCCACAGTCGGGTGCAGACCGACGTTGGTCGCCCAGTGACCGTAGTCCCACCAGGCCAGGAACGCGGGGCGCTCCTCCAGAGGCACATCCTGATCCAGGGTCGCCAGGTACTGGAAGGCCTCCAGCCAGCCGTTGTCCTGGATGTCGAAGCTCAGGCCAAAGGCTCCCCAGCGCTTCTCGTTGAAGAAATCGTTCTCGGCCTCCACGGCGCGGGGCACCGCTGCGTCCACACCAAGCCACGCGTTCGGCATGACGAGGAGCAGGACGACCGCCAGCACGCCGAGGCTTGCCTTCCAGGTCAGCGACTGCAGGCTGTTGAGCGCCGCGTTGCCCTGACCATAGAGGCGGCGGAAGCGCGCCCGGACTTCATCGAAGCCGAGCCGGGCCACCAGGTGGGCCGCCATGCCGCCGCTCAGGATGGCAAACACAGGGGCCGCGTTGAACACGAACCGGCTCGCAGCCAGCGCCATGAACACCGCCAGGATGCCCCAGGACGCCATCAGAAGCCAGGCGCCGTCGCCCTTCCATCCGCGGCGGATCGAGCGACCCAGGCCCCAGAGGCCCAGGAAGAACGTGAAGAAGCCCATGTTGGCCACCACAAAGCCCAGCTCGGTGCGCTGCGCCTCCGCGATGGTCGAGTAGAGCTTGCTCTGTTGGAAGTAGCCGAGGCCCGTAAAGATCGTGGCGCCGATGCCGGGGAACACCCACATCGCCAGCACGAACCCGACGATGGCCGTCAGGATCAGTGCAGGGAAGACGAGCACCGAAGGCATCTCACGCGTGGGGATCAGCATGGCGCCGACCACCAGCATGCCGAGAAGCACGTAGATCGTGGCCATGATCGTGTTGGACACGAAACCGACGGTGAGGTACCACGGCAGCGGCAGGATCAGGACCATCAGCAGCGGAATCAGGTAGACGCCGAAGACCGGCACCGAATCCTTGTGGCGCTGGTGGTCCAGAAGCAGGTGAACACCTAGGGCGAGCGCCATGACACCCAGCGCGTAGGGGTAACCCTTCCACGTGAGCGCCGTCGCCGCCAGGGCTGTACCGGCCAGAGCCGACCAGAGCATGGCGACGTTGTTCTCGGCGAACGCGGCCTTGATGCCGTCTGCACGGCCCGCAGCATCCTGCCAGTCGCGCACGTACGTCTTGGACTTGATCGCGCGCAAGGCCTTGATGAGGAACGCGAAGGCCAACGCGATGAAGAACATCGTCGTGGCGTCGTGGTCCGCGAAGCCGAAAATGCTGCGCTGAATGTGCGGCGCCGAGAAGGCCATGAAGAAGCCAGCCCACAAACCGCCGCGCCGGCCAAAGAGGTCCGCCGCGATCAGATAAACAGGAATGATGGTCAGCGCGCCCCACATGGCGACGCTGAGGTTGAGCGCCAAACTGACGGCGCCTTCCACACCCGCTGTATCAAGAATGCCGGCGAGGAACGCCGTATCCCAGTCATAGATGGGTGGATTGGGGTTGTATGCCCCGTTGGGGTAGTTGATCGCAGGGTCGAAAATCAGGGATTCGCCGGTGGAAACGATGTGATCGACGGTGCGGTCGTGGTAGTACGGGTCATTGCCCGAGTAAAGGTAGCGTCCAGCCTCCTCGTCGTGGGACACGCCCACGTTGAAGGCGATGCGAAGCACCAGGGCTAGGATGATGAAGATCCCTAGCCAGATGCCTACCGTTTTCGGGGAGAGCTCCCGCGAGCCCCCCTGCGATGCTTGTCGTGCCATTGCTAGTTCCACCGATGGTGTCCCCTGGGACAGGGGGAAACTGGCCGGCCAACGACGCCTTCATAATAACGTTGCCCACGGGGTAGCCGCCGGGCGGGCCCGACGGAAAGGGCATTTTCTCCTGTTGATTGTGGTGCGGAGGGTCCTGCTGACACTCGGCGCATGGCGGCGCGGGCGCGCCCATCGTGGGCGGCTGCCGAGGGATTGCTTCCCCGAGGCAGGATGCCGGTGTAGTCCCGCTACTCCGGCACGATCGCCTTGCCCAGCGCGCTGGCCACGAGGCCGACGGTGAACTGGCCGGTGGTGTTGGCGTCGTCGAGGAGGGGGTTGACCTCGACAAATTCGAGGCTGCTGATGGCGCCGGTGTCGGCGAGCATTTCTAGGGCGAGGTGCGCCTCGCGGTAGGTGAGTCCGCCATCGACGGTGGTTCCGGTGCCGGGGGCCCAGCGGGGGTCGACGGCGTCGAGGTCGAAGCTGAGGTGGGCGTAGTCGACGCCGTCGCAGGCAATCGGGATGGCTTCGTCCATGATGCGCTTCATGCCGTGCTCGTCGATGTCGCGCATGGTGTAGTAGCTCACGCCGGACTCGGCGAGCAGTTCGGCTTCCTTTCGGTCGACGTCGCGCAGGCCGACGAGGACCGTGTGGGCGGGGTCGAGCTTGGGGCCGGGTTGGTCGAAGTCGGCCAGGCGGGGGTGCCCGACGCCCAGCGCGGCGCTCAGCGGCATGCCGTGGATGTTGCCGCTCGGGCTGCTGTCGCTGGTGTTGAAGTCGGCGTGGGCGTCGAACCAGATGAGCCCGCGTTTGCGGGAGACGCGGCCGAGGCCGGCTTGGGTGCCGATGGCGATGGAGTGGTCGCCGCCGAGGACCAGGGGCGTCGCGCCGTCGCGCATCGCCTTCTCGACGCGGTCGGCCAACTGCCCGCAGGCCTCCAGGATCTCGTCGGCGTAGCGGAGGTGAGGGTCCGCCGGCTCGCCGCGCTGCTCCATCTCGGGCGCGTAGACGTTGCCGTCGTCCTCAACGTTGTACCCCAGTTGCCGGATGCGGGTGTGCAGCTTGGCGGCCCGGATGGCGCTGGGGCCCATGTCGACGCCGCGCCGGCTGGCGCCGAGGTCGAGTGGCACGCCGATGACGCGGATGGTGTCCTGGGGCATGGGCGGCGGCGACGCGCGGCGAATTCAAAAGGCCGAGCGCGGCCGGTGGCGGCCGGTGGCGGCCGGTGGCGGGCGGCGGGGACGGGTTACTCCAGCCGCCGTCGTGGGGCCGCAGCCGCCGGGCCGTTGCCGAGTGTGCTGCCGCAACGCCTAACAGCGCGACGCCTCCGTGGGATGACATGAACCTGCGTGCCGCAGTGCTGGCCCTGTTGGCTGCCAGCCTCAGCCTGGGCGGTTGTCTCAGCGCCGACGAAAACGATGACTTGGCGCTGGTTGACTCGGCGCCCTACCTCGGCTACGACGTGCCCGATCCCGACATGGCCTTGGATCTCATGGAGGAATCCTTCAGGCTGCCTGGGGCAATCCCTGAGGTCGAACTCTACGTGCGCGTGGTGCGCCCCGCCGGCGACGGGCCGTTCCCGGTCATCGCCCAGTTCACGCCGTACACGGCGCCGGGTCAGAATCCAGCCATCGATGCGCTGCTGGAGCCGGCCGTCGGCAACAACAACGGTCGCTTTGACAACGAGTTCGTGCGCCGCGGCTACGCGTTTGCGTATGGTGACGTGCGCGGTACCGGCGACTCGACCGGCTGCCTCGACCTGCGCGGCGACGGCGACATCGCGGACCTGTACGAGTTCACCGAGTGGCTCGGCACGCAGAGCTGGTCGACGGGCAAGGTCGGCTTCATCGGCGGCAGCTACCCGGGCAGCGAGGCCCACATGGCGGCCATCGCGGGCAACGAGCACGTCGCCGGCGTGATCCCGGTCGTGGCCTCCACGAGCTTCTACCACTACCACCACAACGATGGTGTGCCGTACGCGGGTCAGCACAGCCTCGGCGGCACCAACTTCGGCTACACGCAGGAGGGCGTCACGCCGACGCTGAACCCCGACTCGGCGGCCCAAAAGCTGGCCGGTCAGGGCGACTGCCCGCACGTTGAGAACGCCTTCGTGCGCGGCGGCATGGACCAGACCGGCACCTACGACGACTGGTGGGCCGAGCGCAACCTGCGCGACCGCGCCGCCAACATCACCGTCCCGGTGCTCATGGCCCAGGGACTCGCCGACTGGAACGTGAAGCCGGACCACATCGCGACGTGGTTCAACGACCTGCCCGGCGCCGCGGCGGGCGCCCCCAAGACCCTCATCGCGGGCCAGTGGCCCCACGCCTACCCCGACGACGCCGACAACGCGTACGGCGAGTGGTGGGCGTACGCCGCCGCCTTCTTCGACACCTTCGTCAAGGGCGTCGAGACCGGCATGTTCCAGACGGACGTGGCGTGGGTGCAGGACAACGGCGACAACTGGCACCGCAGCGCCGCGTGGCCCCTGAACGCCGGCGGCCTGACGCTGGGCCTCCACCCCGAGGGCAAGCTGGCGCCCGGCCTGCACAAGGAGTCGGCCACCGAGCAGTGGTACGCCTGCCCCCTGGCGGCGCCGATGGGAACGGACCGTGGATTGGCGTCCAATCTCGGGCGCAACCAGGCAGAGCCCATGGTGCCGGCGCAGAACCTGTGCGGCAGCACTGAGGAACTGGTCTTCGAGACGGCCCCGTTCGCCAAGGACACGCTGCTTTCCGGCGTGGGCCTGCTCAACGTGACCGTGAAGGCCCTGGACGGCCAGGAGCTCATCCACCTGGTCGCTGAACTCCAGGTCGTGGGTGGCAGCGGCACTAGCCAGCGGGAGAACTACGGCTACCTCAACCCAGTGTACCGCGACGGCCTCGACAACCCGCAGCCCATTGGCTCGGACGCAATGAGCGTGACGTTGGACCTGTACCCGCAGGAAGATGTCGTGCGGGCCGGCGAGAGCCTGCGCCTGATCATTCGCAGCCACGATTTCGGCCGCACGGTCGAGTCGTTTGACCAGGGCGCCATCGAACTGGACCTGCTTGACGCAAGCCTGTTCCTGCCCACGCGCCCCGCCGACCTGCAGGGCGTCCGGCTGGGTTAGAGCACCGGAAGCGGGGAAGCGCCGGGCTGGCCGGCGGGCGGCGCACACCGCGCTCGTTCCGCCGGCCCCCGGCCCCCAGCCCC
>JBFJYU010000033.1:0-16598 GCA_041622435.1 Thermoplasmatota archaeon
AGGAACGAGTCGAAGGGGCCCAGGATGGCGCCGACGGCGTTTTGCAGGAAGGCCAACTGCTCGCCGATCTTGGGGTCCTTGGCGACGATCAATCCGCCCACGACGTCGCTGTGGCCGCCGATGTACTTGGTCGCCGAGTGGTAGACGAGGTCGGCGCCGAGGGTCAGGGGCCTTTGCAGGGCGGGGCTCATGAACGTGTTGTCCACCACGAGCAGGGCGCCGCCCGCGTGGGCGATCTCCGCAACGGCGCTGATGTCGCTCACGCGAAGCAGCGGGTTGGTGGGCGTCTCCATGAGGACCATGCGGGTTTTGGGGGTCATCGCGGCTCGCACGGCGTCGAGGTCCCTGGTGTCGACGAACGTGACGCCGAGGCCCCAGCGGTTCGTGACCTGGGTGAGCAGGCGGATCGTTCCCCCGTAGGCGTCCTCGGCGCACACCACATGGTCACCGGTGTCGAGGAGTCGAATCAGGGTGTCCAGCGCCGCGCTGCCGCTGCCAAAGGCCAGGCCGCGCACACCGGCGGCGGCGTCAGCGGGACCCGCCTCAAGCTCGGCGATGGCCTTCTCCAGGAACGAACGGGTCGGGTTGCCGGTGCGGGCGTACTCGAACCCCTTGTGGACACCGACAGCCTCTTGGACGAACGTGCTCGACAAGTGCAGCGGCGGCGTCACGGCGCCGGTTTGCGCATCCGCAGTCACGCCGGCGTGGACGCAACGCGTTCCGGGGCCGTCGGCGCCCTCCAGCTTGACCACGACTAGGCCTCCAGGTCGGTTTCCGCCTCGGTCGTGGCAAGGTAGGCCGCGGCCTTGCGAAGCCCGTTGGAGGACAGCCACTCCAGGTTGAACTTGCTCAGGTAGCGCTCGCCGCTGTCCGGCAGCAGCGTCACCACCAGATCGTCCGGCGACAGGTCCTTGGCCACCTCGACGGCGCCAGCGACGGCGGCGCCGCCACTGGAGCCCGTGAAGATGGACTCCTCGCGGGCGAGGCGCGCCTGCATCAGGTAGGCGTCGTCGTCGCTGATGGTCTGCACATCGTCGATCTGGTCCCACCACACGGTCTTGGGCATGAAGTCCTCGCCGATGCCGTCGATGAGGTACTGGTGGATGTCGGCTGGGAACTCCCTGTGGTGGAAGTAGTGCTCGTAGATGCTGCCGACCGTGTCGATGCCGACGACCTTGACGTCGCGGCCCTCGGCGCGCGCCGCCTCGTGCAGGGCCTTGCCGGTGCCACTGATGGTGCCGCCCGTGCCGATGCCCGCCACGAAATGCGTCAGCTTGCCGTCGGTGTCGCGCCAGATCTCCGGCCCCGTCGTCGTCACGTGCGCCGTCGGGTTGGCCTGGTTGTAGTACTGGTAGGGCAGGTACGCGCCCTCCTCGTCCCGCATCCGCTCGGCCTGCTTGTAATAGGAGCGCGGGTCGTCGGCCTCGACGCTCGTCGGGCATACGATCAATTCGGCGCCGAAGGCGCGCAGCAGGTTTTGCTTCTCCATGGGCACCTTGTCCGGCAGGGTGCACACCATGCGATAGCCCAGCAGGCTCGCGGCCATGGCGAGGCCCAGGCCCGTGTTGCCGCTGGTCGGCTCCACGATCGTCCCGCCCGGCTTGAGCAGCCCCTCCGCCTCGCCCGCCCGGATCAACGGCAAGCCGATGCGATCCTTGACGCTGAAGCCGGGGTTGTACATCTCCATCTTCGCGACCACGGGTGCTCCGCCCGTGTGGACGACCTTGTTGAGCCGCACCAGGGGCGTGTTGCCCATGAGCTCGAGGATGTTGCTGGCGATCTTCACGGCGCGGCGATGGCCATGGCTGCGATAAAGAGACTATCCAACGAGGTTGGGTGCACCGGCCGGGCCGGGCCAAGGGCCCCCGCCGCAGTCGCGACCAAAAAACGGGTCGCGGCGCGGAGGCGCCCGGCCGATGCGGGTTGGTTGGTTGGTTGTTGGTTGGCCCAGGGCCGAAGCCCCGTTCCGATTCCCCCTGCACAGGCGGGAGGAAAATCATTGCGGTACGATTGCTGGACCCCAGGGGGCCCGGCGGGACAACATGCCCTGGTTGGTATGGGGCAAGGTCCTGGAATGGAAGGGGTGGAGGGGGAAGGTTGGGGTTGGTGATGTGGTTGGTGGTGGAAGGGGAAGGGATGAAGGCGGCCGAGGGTGGTGGTGGTTCGGTGAAGGCGGCCAAGGGGGGCGAAGTGGTGGTAAGAGTTGATCGTCTTGTGAGGGGGAAGAGGCGGCGGCGCGGCGCGTCTAGTTGCGCTGGAAGCGGGCCTTGATGCGGGTCAGCAGGCCCTCGTTGGCGGCCTTGACCTTCTCGGTCTCGTGCTTGACGAATTCCTGCGTCTTGACGCCGGCTTCCTTCAGGCGGACCTCGGCCTCCTTGATCATCTCGGGGGCCTTCTCGCCGAGCTCCTTGGCCTTGGCGATGGCGGCTTCGCCCTCCTTCTGGGCGCGGTCGACGAGCTCCTTGGTCTGCTCCTGGGCGCGCTGGGCGGTCTTCTGGGCGAAGTCCTTGCCCTCGGCGACCAGCTTCTGGCGGCCCTCGGCGGTCTGGGCGTCGGCGCGGACCCGGGTCATGAGTTCCTGGGCCTGCTTCTGCCACTCCTGGACCTTCTCGCGGGCGATCTGGGTCTCGTTGGCGATGCGCTCGCTGGAGGCCTCGGCGAGGTCCTTCAGGTTGCGGACGCCGGCTTCGGCGAGGGTTACGAGGGTCTTGGGGCCGATGCCCTTGACGTCCTCGATCAGGGCGAGGCCGACGGCCTGCTCCTTCCACTCCTTGAGCGTCTCGACGCTGATGCCGGTCTTCTCGGCGAGGGCGGGCACATCGGCGCGCGCGAGGTCGTCAACGCTGTCGACGCCGTTCTCGGTCAGCTTGGTCTGCTTGGCGGGTCCGATTCCCTTGATGTGCTTGAGTTCCATGGTGTTTTCCTCCTTGTCGTTTGAGGGGGTGATAGTGCGATGCTGTGTCTCTCACAGCCTAATTGTGGCTAGCCAGCGGTTGTATTAAAGCGTTGCCGCCCATTTTCACGGCCGGGCCGTGTATAACCGTGTTCAGACCTTTTTCCAGCGGTGGATTGGGCCCTCGATCGTCCATCCCGGTGCCTAGAATGAGCCCGTCGGTAGTGGCGAGGACCACCGCAGATGCCTCAGGTGGCAGCCGGCAGCCCGCCGCAGCAGCCGCCCCGCGGGGCCCTGGCCCCACTAGGCCGACTCAGAGGGGTCGTCCCGACCGGCGCCCGCGGGCTCGCCGTACCGGTCCCGCATGTGGTTCGGCGCCGCGGACGGATCATACGACTCCCCGCGCAACTGGGCGATGCGCGTCATGATGGCGTCCGTCGCCTCCCGCCACGCCTCCGGGTCGTCGGCCCGCTCCGCCCAGGCGGACAGATCCACCGGCTCGCCAAAACGCTGTAGACACGTCGCGCGAGGATTCCAGCGCTTGAACAGACCGCCCTCGTTGCCAAACACGGCGTCGGCGCCGCGCAGTGCGATGGGGATCACGGGCGCCCCCGTCGCCAGCGCCAACCGGGCCACGCCCGTGTTTCCGCGCCCGACGACGCTGCCCGACTCGCCGCCCCGCGTCCCCTCAGGATACACACCGACGGCCAATCCCGCCCGCAGCGCCGCCGCAGCGTCCTCCAGGGCCTGGGCGTTGCTGCCCGGCTGGAAGCGGTCAACGGGGAAGTGGGGGCCCAGGAAATTCGTGAACAAGGCGGACGTCACGGGGTTGCCGAAAAACTCCTTCTTGCCGAGGAAATGGACCGTGCGCCGCACCGCCGCCACCAGGACCACGGGGTCGATCGCCGACTCATGGTTCGAGGCCAGGATCGCGGCGCCCTTCCGGGGAACGTTCTCGAGACCCTCGCATCGGCAGGGTAGCAGCACGCGCGAGAGGGGGCCGACCACGCCGGCCACCGCCTTGTATGCCAGTATCATTCCAACACCCCTCCATCGCGGCAGGGCAGAAAAACCCGAAGCCTGGCGCGCCGGGCGGGCGGCGGCCGGTCTTGCCTCCGGCCATCAGGATCCAAGCCCTCTGGGGGCCCCGGGGGAAATGTGATGCACGCCCACGGCGCCAAGCCGGCCGACCGTTTCGCCGGGCTAGGCCCCGAAGGACTTGCCGCAGCCGCAGGTGCTCGTGGCGTTGGGGTTCTCAATCTTGAAGCCCCCACCCATCAGTTCGTCGACGAAGTCCACTGTGCACCCGTTGAGCAGCGGCGCGTGCATGGGGTCAACGAGCACCCGGACGCCGTTGAACGTGAACTCCAACTCGCCGTTCTCCGGCGCTTCCGCGAATCCGAGGTTGTAACTGGCGCCGCTGCAGCCGCCAGGCACGACCGCAACCCGCAGCGCCGCGCTGTCCAGCGGCTGGTCGCCGAGGAACTCCTGCAGCTTCGCCTTGGCCAGGTCCGTGATCTGAAGGCTCAGCTTCGCCTCGTAGGTGGCTGTCTCGCTCATGGATGCAACTGCGGGGCCCTGATTCTTAAGCGTTGCCAAGGCCCCGGGGCCGGCCCGGCCAGTGGGATCACTCCCGCGCCAGGCCGGATCCCCACACGGGCGCCCGCACCAAAGGGTGGCGCAGGCGCAGCGCTCGTGACTCATCGCCCGATGATCTGGGCATGCGCATGGCACTCGCCCGCTGGATGCCCGCCCTCGTCATCGCCGCCGTCACGCTCGCCTCGGGCGGCGCGCAGGCCCGCCAATGGCCCGAGATCATCCAGTGCGTGTTCGGGGGCCCGTTCGACAAGTGCGGCTAGGATCGACCAACGCCGCCCAGGGGCCCCCGCCCGGCCCGGCCCGGCCCGTCTGCGGCCTACTCGGCGCCAGGATCCGGGTGGCCCGCCGTCAGCTTGGCCACGATGCCCTCAAAAGCCGCCCTGGCCGGACCCTCGCCGCCGTGCAGGAACGGGGTTCCCGCGTCGCCGCTGCGCATGATCGCCATATCCAACGGGATGGCACCGAGGAACGGAGCGCCCATTTCGTCCGCCATTGCGTGGCCGCCGCCGCTCTGGAACACGTCCACGACCACTTCAAAGTCGCCGTCGCCGTCCGCCTGAACGTCAATGCGGCCGAGGCCCGTGTCGATGCTGAACTCGGCGCCCGGGGTGGCCTTGCCCTTGAGGTGCAGGCCGCTCATGTTTTCGATGACGCCGAGCACCGGCAGCTCCAGCCGCTCGGCGAAGCGCAGGTTCTTGCGAACATCGCCGACGGCAACATCCTGGGGCGTGGTCACGAGCACCACGCCGTCGGCGTCGGGAATGTTCTGCGCCACCGACAGCGGCTCGTCGCTGCTGCCCGGCGGCAAGTCCACCACCAGGTAGTCCAGGTCGCCCCAGTTGACATCCCCCAAGAACTGCCCGATGATCTGCATCTTGATGGGGCCGCGCCAGATGATCGGCGCGTCCTTGTCCGGCAACAGGAACTGCATGCTGATGACGTGCAGGTTGTCCGTCACCTTGACCGGAACGAGTCCGTTCTCGTCCTGGATCAGGTCGGCGTCCTCCAGGCCCAGCATCTTCGGCACATTGGGGCCAGTGAGGTCCATGTCCAGCAGCCCCACCTTGTAGCCCTTATCCGCCAACGCCACGGCCAGGTTCGTCGCCACCGTGGACTTGCCGACGCCGCCCTTGCCCGACGCCACGATGAACTTGTGCTTCACGCGCTTCATGTTCTGAATGATGCGCATCCGCCGCTTCAGCCGCTCCGCCGCCCGCGGATCGACCGGGCCACCCTGTTGCCCTGGAGCGCCGGCACCGGGTTGGCTGAGAGGAAGGCTCTTCGGAGTGGGGGGCTGGTCAGCCATGGACGGCGGCCACTTCAGAGTTGACTACTTAAGGGTGGGGGAGGCGGCGTGGCGCGCCGCCCATCACCGTCGCCGTGCCTCGAAACGGCTTTGCCCCTGGGGTGGGCTGGGGCGCTCGTGGTCTTCGAGGACTTTACGCCCCAGGCGCCGTCGTTCGACTTCTTCTTGGCGCAGGTGCTGGCAGGGCCGCACGAGAATTTCCACTACGTCGTTGGCGACCCCGCCGGCCGCCGGGCGGTCGTGATTGACCCGGCTTTCGAACTGGACAAGGTGTTCGCCATCGCGGAGGAAGACGGTTACCGCATCGACCGGGCGCTGTTCACCCATGGCCACTGGGACCACATCGGCGGCCTGCCGGACATCCTTGAACGGGGCGTGGAAAAGGTCGGCATCCACGAGGCGGCGGCGGGGCACCCCAAGATCGCTGAGTACCGCGAGGCGGGCGGCACGGTGCGGCTGCTAAGCGACGGCGAGGTGCTCGATGTCGGCGGCGTGCCGATCCGGGCACTTCACACACCGGGCCACCAGCCGGAGAGCACCTGTTACCTGGTCGGCGACGACGGCCAGCCGCAGGCCCTATTCGGCGGCGACACGCTCTTCATCGACACTTGTGGCCGCACGGATTTCCCCGGCGGCGACACTGACGCGATGTTCGCGTCCATGGCCCGGCTGCGGCGCCTCGCCGGCGACATCATCGTGTTCCCGGGACACCATTACGCCGATCGGGCGTGGGAGGCGCTGGCCGAGCAGATCACGAAGAACCCGGCCCTTGCAACGGAAGAGCGGGGGGCGTTCGGCAAGCTGCACTGCCTAACCCACTAGCCTACAGCCGAGGCTGCCCCGGGCCCAACCCTCTTAACCCAAACCCGCGCAAAACCGCCCGTGGCCTTTCCCGACGCCGTGGATTGGGACCTCGTGGCCCGCCTCGCCCTCGCGCTGGGCCTGGGCGGCCTCGTTGGTCTTGAGCGCGAGCGCCACCGCGCCCAACGGGACGTCGTCGCCGGCGTGCGCACCATGCCACTGGTGGCCCTCGCCGGCCTGCTCGTAACCCTGTTGGGGCAGCGCCTTGGCTCGACTTTCATGGTGCCCATCGGCATGGCCGTCTTCGGCGGCTTTGCCCTGATGCTCATCAATGCCCGCATGCGCGACGGCGGCACGGGACTCACGACGGGAGCGGCCCTCTTCGTGACGTACCTGGTCGGCACCATGGTGGGTCTCGGCTTGCAGGTTGAGGCGGTGGTCGTGGCTGTTGCCACCACGATTCTGCTGATGACCCGCAAGAGCCTGCACCGCGTCGCGGCGGTCATGACAGAGGCGGAGTTGAGCGAGGCGCTCACGTTCGTCGTGCTGGCATTCATCGTCTTACCCCTGGCACCCGGCGAGGCCCTGGACCCCTTCGGCGCCGTCGCGCCGCGGCGCGTGCTTCTCATCGTCGTCCTCGTCAGCGCCCTGTCGTTCGTCAGCTTCGTCATCATGCGCTACCTTGGCGCCCGCCGCGGTTTGCTCGTGGCAGGCCTGCTGGCGGGCCTCGTCAGCAGCACCGCAGCCACCGGATCCATGGCCGCCGTAGCCCGCGGGAACAACCGGTTCGCCGACCTGGCGGCACGGGCCATCCTGCTTGCCAGCGCCATGATGTTCGTCCGCAACCTGTCGATTGCAGTCATTGCCGATCCCAGCCTCCAACTGGCCCGCGCGGTGGTCGTTCCGCTCGCCATCATGGGTCTCATTTTGTTTGCATGGGGTGCCCGCGGCGTCCCCGGGGTGCTGGGACATCAGCCGCCTGCCGCGTCGCACGACGACGGCGAAGCAGCGGCCAGCGCCGACGCCGGACGGCGTCCGGAAGCGGGGGCGGCGCACATCGAATTGCGCTCACCCTTTGCGCTGCGCTCGGCACTCCGCTTCGGCGTGCTCTTCCTGGCCTTCTCCATTGCCGCGGCACTGCTGCAGGAAATCCCAGGCCTCGGCCCCCGCGCCATCTACCTGGCGGCCTTCGGCGGCCTCGTCTCCACGGGCGCCGTTTTCGCTTCCATGGGCCTGCTGGCATCGGAGGGCCAAGTGGATGTCCTCGTGGCGGCCCAGGTCTCCATCCTCTCGGCGATGCTTAGTTTACTCCAGAAGCCGGCCATTGCCCGGGCGGTTCACCGGCCGCTGTTCAAGCCGTTGGCCGTCGCGGCGGTGGCCACCACGCTGGTGGGCCTCGGCGCCGCGGGGGCGGTCCTTTGGCGGTTGCCGTAGCCGCCGGGCGTCCTACGGCTGGGCGACGGCGCAGTCGCGCTCGCTGCCCCAGATGTAGATTTGTTCGCGCCAGACGAGGCAGTCGGGGTCGTTGGGCGTGATGCAGTACCGGACGCCGGCGTCGGCGGTGTACGGTGGAATCCAGGGCGTGCACGTTGCCTGGTCGTCGTGGTCGGCGGAGGCGGGCGCCGCGAAACCGGCGATTGAGACGAGCATCAGGCTGGCGAGGATGGCTGTGCGCATGGTTTGACCTCGTGTTGAAACCGCCAGCAAATAAATAGCGGCGTCCGAGGTGAAACCGGAGGGTTGCAGAGGGTCGTCGCCTAGTACTTCGCCTGATCCGGGTCGACGTCGTCGATCCACGCGAGGATGCCGCCGTGGAGGTTGACCACGTCGAGGCCCTTGTCGCGAAGGAACCGGGTTGCCTGGGCGCTGCGGGCGCCGCTGCGGCAGTAGGCGACGATGGGTCGGTCCCTGGGCAGTTCGTCGATGCGCTGCGCCAGTTGCCCCATGGGAAGCAGCGGCGCGCCGGGGATGGCGCAAATGGCGGCTTCCGTGGGTTCGCGAACGTCGAGAACCAGCGGCGGGCTGCCGTTTTGGAGTTGTACGTTGAGTTCGGCGGCCGTGATCTCAGGCACGCCGACCGCCTCCGGGGCGCCTTCGGCGCCGGGCATGCCGCAGAACTCCTCGTAATCGATGAGTTGGGTGACGCTCGGGTTGGGCCCGCAGACGACGCAGTTGGGGTCCTTGCGCAGCTTGACCTCCTCCAGGCTCAGGTGGAGGGCGTCGTAGAGGAGCAGGCGGCCAATGAGGGGGGTGCCGATGCCGAGCAGGACCTTGATGGCCTCCGTTGCTTGGAGTGTGCCAACCACGCCGGGAAGGACGCCAAGCACGCCGCCCTCGGCGCAGCTCGGCACCAGGCCTGGCGGCGGCGGCGTCGCGTAGAGGCACCGGTAGCAGGGCCCTTGGGCGGCCCAGAACACGCTGACCTGCCCCTCGAAGCGTAAGATGCTGCCATAGACGTTGGGAACGCCTGCCAGCACGCACGCATCGTTGACCAGGTAGCGGGTCGGAAAGTTGTCCGTGCCGTCGAGAACGATGTCGTACTGGCCGACGATCTCCAGGGCATTCTGGGACGTGAGCCACGTCTCGTGCAGAACGACGTCCACGTTCGGGTTCAGGTCCTGGAGGCGCGCCTTCGCCATCTCCAGCTTCTTCTGGCCCAGTTGGCTGGTGCCGTAGAGGACCTGCCGTTGCAGGTTGCTGGCATCGATCACGTCGGCATCGACGAGGCCAATGGTTCCCACGCCGGCGGCCGCCAGGTACAGGGCCGCCGGGCTGCCGAGGCCGCCGGTTCCGACGATCAGCACGCGGCTGGCCTTGAGTTTGCGCTGGCCATCAATGGCCACCTCTGGAATGAGCAGGTGGCGGCTGTAGCGGCCGCGGTCGTCGACGGACAGTTTCTCTTGGGTCCAGTCGGCCTGGACGGCGGGGGGGTAACTCATGGAGGGGTGGTGCGGGGTTGGGCGGTCGGTGGGGGCTGGCTTGCCGCGGGGCGTTTGGCTGCCTGCGCTGGCGCCTGGGGGGCGGGCCGGGGGCGTTCCGGCTCGGTCCAGAAGGGCTCCGACAGGTAACGCTCGCCGCTGTCGGGGAGAACGGTGACGATGACGCCTTCCTCAAGGCTGCCGGCCAGTTCAAGGGCCGCGGCCACGGCGGCGCCGCCGCTTACGCCGACCAGCAGGCCCGAATCCCGCCCGAGGGCGCGGCACTGCGCGTAAGCGGCCTCGGTGGGGACGGTGACCTGGTGGTCCACGCTGGCGGCGTTGTAGATGCCGGGGACGATGGCGGTTTCCATGTGCTTGAGGCCTTCAAGCCCGTGGAAGGGGGCGTCCGGCTGGAGGCCCACGAGTTGGATATCGGGTTGGGCCTCGCGCAGGAACGACCCGGTGCCCATCAGGGTTCCACTGGTGCCCAGCCCGGCGATGAAGTGGGTCACGCGGCCGGCCGTCTGCTTCCAGATCTCCGGCCCCGTTCCGTCGCGGTGGGCGGCCAGGTTGCTCGCGTTGTTGTACTGGTCCGCGTAGTAGAAGCTCCCCGGGTCCTCGGCGACGAGCTCCCGGGCGCGACGGATGGCGCCGTCGGTCGTCTCGGCCGGGTCGGTGTAGATCAGCCGAGCGCCGTACGCCTGGAGAATCCGCTTGCGCGCCGGACTCGCCCCCTCGCTCATCGTCAAGGTCACGGGGAAGCCCTTGGCTGCACCGAGCCACGCGTAGGCGATGCCCGTGTTGCCACTGGTGGCGTCAAGCAGGCTCACGCCCGGGCGCAGGTCGCCCCGCGCGATGGCGTCGCTGACAATGCGGTGTGCCGGCCGGTCCTTGACCGATCCGCCGGGGTTGTGCCACTCCGCCTTCGCGTACAACTCGACGCCGGGCCGGCCCACGAGGTCCGACAAGTCCAGCAGGGGCGTGTTGCCCACGCGGCTTTCCAGGGGCGAGGTTCGAAAGGTCACGGCGCCGCCCCTGCACGGTCACTCGCTCTGGTGGCGCTGGTGACGGGCGTCAAAGGATGCCGATCCATCGGGGCAACCGCGTATCGACGAGGAGCAGCCCGTACAGGCGGCAGCCGATGCAGACGTCGAAGGCCGCGTTCACGAACGCCAGAACCGCCACGATGCCCGCCAGCGCGGCGCCAATGATGATGCCCGGCCCGCCCGCCAGCAAGGCAGCGCCGGCAAACGTCAGAAACAGGCCGCCCAGCAGTTGGGCGAAGCGAACCGGTGTTTCCGGTTCCAGGTGGGCCGGCGGCCCGAGGCGTCGCCGCAATGTGGCGCGGTAGATGTAGCCCCACAAGTTCAGCCGCGCTCCGCCCCAGGCCGCCCCCAACAGGATGGTAGCTCCCGCCAGGGCGATCCACGGGCTCGTGAAGATGGCCGCCGCGGCGGCGACAAGGGTGCTCAGAACGCCGGCGAACCGGACGCCCCGAGGGTCCGTCCGGGTGAGGGTCACAGTCATCGAGGATCATGAGTCACGCGTCCATCATGGCTCTTGGTGCTGCGGCCTTTTTTGCCGCATCATGCCACGGCGGCGGCCTCGCCGCCCGCGTGGACCACGCTGGCCGGCGGCGCGGCGGCCGTGTCCGGCCCGGACTCCCTGTTGAGAAGGATGTAGTCCTGGCGCGCGTCCCTGAGCGTCGCCTGGCGCCGGGCCAGGCCCTGCTCGATCATCCACTTCACCGCGTGGCGCACGGTGCGCTCGGGAAGCCCGGTGCAATCGCGCAGCTCCCGGCTCGTCCTGGCGGCCTCCATCCAGAGGCAGAGGTAGACCAAGCGCACGCTCGGGGGTGCATCGAGGACCAGGACGGGGAGCAGCCTGCGGCCAGGCTCACGCCGAGTGACAACAATTCCAGGGATTGCCGACGGCTCCCGAAACGACCGACTCCGAGGAGCGGTCGTCCTGCAAGCTGGCCGGGGTGGTACCCTGGGACATCATGTCGACACTTGATCGGCGTCGGGTATTCTTAAGCGTGATGCTTGCTCGGCGCCGCCCAATCCGGCCCCGGGGTGCCGTCGCGACGGAGTCGATGCCATGCCCCCGCGCTGGCCGCCGCCAGGGTCGGCGCGGTCTGCGGGGCGGCAAAACCTGCCGCCAGGCGAGCGGTCTTATGGCCTGGGGGACTCGATGGACATGCGATGGAGCCCATCCCGCTGGAGGACCAGCACTTGCAGGAGGGCCGTGCCACGGTTGCGCGGGTGGCCGCCTTCACGGTGACCGAAGCCGTGGCAGAGGCCCTGCGGGCGTTGTCGGTTTCGTGCTTGCCCGACGAGGCGTGCGGCCTGCTGGTCGGGCCCAGCACCCAGCGCGCCGACGAGCTGCTCGTCATGCAAAACGTCCACGAGCCGCCGCGGCTGCGTCGGTACCGCATCGACCCGCTGGCGTACGCCGAGGCCGAGGACCGGGCGGACGCGGCGGGCAAGCGGATCGTGGGCATCTTCCACTCGCACCCTCCGGCCCCCGCCGTGCCCAGCCAGTTTGACCTTGACGGCGCCCTGCCGGGCTTGTGGTACGTCATCCATGGCTACCCGTTTGACCCGGAGCAAGCCGCCGCGGGCCCTGAGAGGTCCGAGAGGCCCGAGAGGCCCGAGAGGCATCGTGACGAGCTTCGCGTCTGGGTCTTGTCGGCCGACGGCGGCCGTTTCATCGAGGCTCCGCTCATCATTTCATCCGAGGAACAACCATGACCGTGACCATCCGACTCCCGACGGTACTCCGAAAGCTTGCTGGCGACCAGGCCGAGGTGCCCATCGACGCGGCGACCGTTGCCGCCGCCCTGGCCAGCCTGGCCGACCAGTACCCCGATTTGGGGCAGCAGCTTCTGGACGGTCAGGGCAAGCTGCGCTCGTTCGTGCGGGTTTTCATCGATCAGGTCGACCTGGAGGAGCGTGGCGGCGTTGACGCGCCCGTCGACGACGGCACGGTGGTGCGCATCATCCCCGCCATCGCCGGCGGCTGATTGGACCCCGCTGGGCTAGAGCCCCGAGGCGGCCTGGTAGCGCACGACCCACAGCACGTCGTAGGCGTGCAATGCGATCGCGCCAAGGGCAAGCACGACGTGGGCAGTGGCTGCGGCCACCAGGCCCCGGTGCCGGGACAGGGCCCCGGCTCCCGTCTCCCAGACATCCCGGATGACATCCAGGTGGATGGCCATGGTTTGCAGCAACACCAGCGGCAGGGCGAGCGTGTAGGTGAGACTCGCCACGCCTCGCACGCTCTCCAGTGAACCCAGCCCCGGCGGCCACGCCAGCAGACTGAACGGCTGCCAGAAGGGGTGCAGGAGCCAGGCCCAGAAGACGCCGGACACGAGGGTCAGCACCAGCAAGGCGTCGCGGGTGCGGTGCTGTGGGTCGTCGCGGGCCAGATGGACCGGCCGGCGGGCGGCACTTGCGGCGCCGGCTCCCGCGCTGTAGTGGCGCAGGCCCCGCAGGTACAACACTGGAACGAGCAGGAGCAGGAACAGGAAGGCGGTGGCGACGGTCTGCGTGATGGACGGCAGCACCAGCCCGGTGAGGGGGTTGAGGTGCGGGATGCCCACGGCGGCCAGAAACACACGCGGCAAGAGCAGCACGCAGACGATGGCCGGCCAGGCGGCGCGGCGGGCCATGCGGGCAACGGACAAGCCGTTGGCTTGCAGATCCCGAACGACGTGTTGGGCGGCCGCCGCCTCGCGGGGCAACGTGGCGAGCGCCGCCGCGACGAGCAGCATCAGCGGCACGGTCAGGATGGTCGTCCGCACCTCCGGGGGGAGGAGGGGCTCGATCAGGGACAGCGCCATCAGGGCGGGCACGGCCACGAGGAGGCCCCGGCTGCCGTGCAGGGCGTGGACGAGGCGTGCCAGGCCATCGATCAGCGGGCGCAGCGGATTTGTCCGACCCGTTGGTGGCGCGGGGGCGGCCGGCTCTGCCGGGGCCGTGGCCGGAGCGCGCCCGTCAGCGGCCTCGCCGACAGGCGCGTCGCTGTCCAGGCTCTCCGTCCGGCTTGGGCGCCGCTGGGTGGTGGCAGTCATCGCAGGTCCTCCGGGCTGCGATACAGGTCCATCAGCTCGTCCGGTTCGACCTCGGCGAGGCGGCCCTGCCAGTGCAGTGGGTCGGTGTACGGGTAGCGGAAGTCGTGCTGTAGCAACGGCTTCAGGCTGATGCCGAGGTCGCGAGCAAACCGGGTCAGCGGCCCCCACTTGTACCCCAGGTGCCACGTCTGCGTCGCCAGCAACTCGAGCGTGTACGCATCCGGTTGCCACTCCTCGCCGCCGCCGTCGAACCGGTCCCCGTACCCGGCCAGGCTGGAGCGCAGCTTCTCGTCGTCCCCCGGCACCGGATAGGACGCATGGCTGCCCCTGGCCGGGTACACCGTGGGGTGATGATCGTCCAGGTGGAACGGCGGGGCACCTGGCGCGGGGTCGTTGATTCGGATGCCACGGTAGTGCTGGCTGTACGCCACGCTCTCGGGGAAACCCTCCGGGTCGCCGGCGGCCGCGGGGCTGGCAAACACCAGTTGCATGAACTCCCGGTCGCCGGCATGGGCGAGGGATTCGATGTCCTTGCCCACCTCGTCGGAAACGAAGTTGTACGCGTACAGGAACCAGTACTGGAGAACGAAGCGGCCGTTGTGGGTCGTCATCGCGTTGACGTACACGGTGTCCGGCGCCTGCTTCCCCGCTCGCAGCACATCGGTCATGATCACCACGTCCCGGTGGTCCGTTTGGCGATCGCCGTTGAAGTCGGCCACCAGCAGCCGGTAACCGTCGCGGCCGTCGTTGAAGCCGGGGTCCCATGTGCGCAGGTTGGGCGGCCGCTTGGTGAACCCGTGGAACGCTTCCAGGGAGTCCCCGGTCGTCGGGTAAAGCGCCTCCTGGCTATCGAAGTGAACCTGTGGCGCCCACCGCTCGGCCAACACGATGCGCTCGGCGGCCGGCAACTCTGTGCCCGGGGCCAAGGACACATCCACCGATGCATCGCCACGGGCGAGTACCGCGACCTCGCCCGCCGTCCAGCGCGCCTCGGGGGCCAGGCCCCACGTCGCTTCCGCCAGATCGTAGGCCAACAGCCAGCGGCCAGCGAGGCTGTCGGGCTGCGGCGCCGCATCCCACAACTCGACGGCAACCGTCACGCGGGCCCGATCATCGCGGACATTGATAGGAAAGACCTGCGGCATGTCCGGCGAACGCGGGCCAAGCGGGCTCGATGAACCCACCACCGGCGACCCGGATTCCTCGCCCAGCGAGGGCCACCAGACGCCCGTGCGGACCGCCCCATCCTCCCAGGCCGGCGAGCCCGCCCGGTGGCCCAGGGGATCAAAATCGAACACGCGCCGCCACTCCAGCTCGGCCCCGGCCCCCGTGCGCCACTGGTCGTCTTCGGTGCCAACGACCAAGTACGGCTCCGCCGGCCCCGCGTAGCCCAAATCGAGGGCCGTCACGTTGAGCCACACCAGGAAATCCCCCGCAACCAGGTCCGCGGCGTCGGAAAACCCGTCCCGGTCTTGGTCCTCCGCAGGGCTCGGCAAGAGGATCGCCTGGGCCGGGAACGGATCAAAACGGGCATGGCCGGCGGCTTGCGGGTAGCCGATGCCGGCGACCACCGCGCTGCCAACGATCACCATCGCCGCAAACGCCGCAAGCGACGGCGCGTGGGCAACGACGATCTCCCGCATGGCCCCAGCGAGCCGCCCGTTTCACCTGATGGTTTCGATGCAAGCCGGGCGCCGAAGCAGGTCTAAACGCCGAACTGGCCAGCCAGGCGACTGCCTTCCGGCCAGCCGGCGGACTTGTCCTGCTCTTCCACGCCGGGGCGAATGGCGTCGGTGGGGCACGCTTCAAAGCACGCCCCATCGGCGATGCACAGGTCGCGGTCGACGCGTGCGGTGTCGGTGACTTCGGCGGCGCCGGTCGGGCAGGCGGCCTCGCAGCCGTTGCACACGATGCAGTCGGCGGCGAGCACCCAGGCCTTCTTGTCTTCGGCGACGTTGTCCTTGACCCACTTGCGCACGGCGGCCTGATCGTTGGGGTCGCCAGTGTATTCGTCACTGGCTTCGACGACCTCGACCGTGACCTGCTCGACGGCGACGGGGGCGGCCACGGGGGCAGCCTCCGCGGCAGGGGCCTCGGCTTCAACCGGGGCGGGCGCGGCGGGAGCCGGCGCGGCCGCAGGGGCCGGCGCAGCCGGGGCAGGAGCAGCCGCAGGCGCGGCAGGGGCCGGCGCGGGCTTGCCCGCCTTGGCCGCGGCCTTGGCGGCGCGTTCGGCGGCAGCCTGACGGTCGGCGTCGAGGGTATCCACGACCGGAACCATCCACTTCTTGCTCTTCAGGTCCTTCTCGCGGGCCTGCTTGATCAGGTCGTCGACGGCGCCCTTCCAGTCACCGACGATGCCGATGTCGGCGTACTGGAAGATCGGGGCCTGGGGGTCGCTGTTGATCGCCACGACCGTTCCCGACTCCTTCATGCCCTCGATGTGCTGGATGGCACCACTGATGCCGACGGCGATGTACAGCTTGGGGCGCACGCTGACGCCGGTCTGGCCGACCTGGCGGCTGCGCTCAACCCAGCCCTTGTCGCAAGCGGCGCGGGTGGCGGCGATTTCGCCGCCCAGGGCATCGGCCAGTTCGCGCAGCTTGTCCCAGCCGTCGGGGCCAACACCGATTCCGCCGGCCACGAGGATGGGCTCCTTGGTGATGTCGGCGCCCTCATCGATGACGTAGTCAAGGACTTCTGCGTGGTAGGTCTCGTTGTCGAGCCAGGACACGTCGACGGTCTCGACGGGGCCGGAGCGGGCGGGGTCGGCGTCCAGCGGCTTGAAAATGCCGGGGCGCGCCGTGGCCATCTGGGGCCGGTGGCGGTCGCAGCGGATCGTCGCCAGCATCTTGCCGCCGAACGCCGGGCGCCGGGCGAGCAGTTCGCCGTTGATGGCGTCCACGTCCAATTCCGTGCAGTCCGCAGTCATGCCGGCGTCCACCTGGACGGCCACGCGGCTGGAGACGTCGCGGCCCGTGTGCGTGGCGCCGATGAGAACGATCTCAG
>JBFJYU010000034.1:0-16471 GCA_041622435.1 Thermoplasmatota archaeon
AGATCTGATCCGCCACGCCGAGCCCGGCGATGGCAAGGCGATCGGCAGTCACGTGCGCCACCTCGTACGCATAGGTTTCCGCGTATTCCGCGCCGGTGCTAGCGTGGGTTTCTGACGTATATCGCCCGCCCGGCATGCACGGCGGGGTCTCGCAAACCGGCGCGAGGTTGAGCAGGTACGCCTCCGTTGCTAGCGTCCAAGGAACATCGAAGTGAAGGGCTTCCTCAGGATCATGTGGAGATGCACCAAACGTAACGACATCCTGCCGGCAAGCAGCCAGGGGAATCATGTTCGAATCAACGTGGTCGGCGGCATGTTCGCGCGCACACCACCAGGATGGAGTGTAATCCAGCGAGGCAGCGGCCCCGACTAGGTGAACCGTTGAATTGGGCGCCGCCACGAGGATCATCGCGCCCTCCGTCATCGGCGTGAAGGTAGTTGTCAACCCGGCCGCAACGGCGCGCTGTTGCCCCGGCACGGGTGGCGTGATCGCGTCCATACCACCGCCGAATCGCGTGTCTGTCACAAGGCGATGTTCAGTCGTGATTTGGACATGCGCGTCTGTTTCCGCTTCAATGGTCACCTGGGCTTGTCCCGGCTGGGGGCCCCAAACCAGCAGGACCCAATCAACCCCGGCGACCGTCGCAGAGCCCTCCACTTGCGCAGAGCCCTCGAACTCCAGGGCAGCCGACGCGCCTGCGGCTGGAACGAGCAGCACCGCGATCAGCGCGGCTGCTCGCATAGCATGTCCTCGTATTCGGTGAGAGTTGCGGAAATGGTCGTGTGTGGCCTGAAGCCTGCATGTGCCATCGGCGTATCGGCGATTGTATTGGCGACCATCATGGGTTCACTGACATCGGTGGTAGCGATCATCGGGGAGGGATGGTAGAACATGGAATCATCGGACAGGAGCAGGGTGTTGATGCCCGTCGTGCTCTCCCACACCCATGATGAACGGTCCGGCGTCCCGGCGGTAAGATCTCCCTCGAAGCGAAACGTGCTGGCGGATCGCGGGTTGTCGCCCACTTGCCACTCAAGCTGCACCGCCATCGGCGTGTTGGTTAGTTCGGCTTCCAGCTTCAGCGCGCTTAGTTGCACAGGGAGCGAGTAGCGCTCTTGCAAAGCGCTCGCCAACTCTGCATCGTCGAGGTAAATCGCCTGGACGAGGCTGGCGGGGAAATGGTCGCCCGTGGTACAGTTGTTGTCCGCGACGAAGTTTGTGTTCACTTCTGCCAACAGACGAACAGGCCTTTCAAACTCCATCCAGGCGAAGCGCTCGCACTCATAGTAGAGGTAATTGGTGTTGGTCTGGATCGCAAAGGTGGGTTGCGTCCAGGCCGCCGGTGGCCCCTGCTCAGCCTGCCAAGGCTTCAACGATGCGCTCAGCCACCGTCCGCGACACGCCAGGAACCCTCACCAAATCATCCACGGACGCCTGCCGCAGCCCCTCCAGTCCCCCGAACAGCTTCACCAGTTCCGCGCGTCGTTTGGGGCCGATTCCTTTCACTCGCTCCAGCGGGCCGGCGGCGGCGCTGGCGGTGGCCTTGCGTCGCACCTGGGTGATGCCAAACCGGTGGGCCTCGTCGCGCACCCGTTGGACCAGTTGCAGGCCGGGGTCGCCCCGGGGAAGCTTCAGTGGCAGGAGCTTGGCGGGGAGGAACAACTCCTCCTCGCGCTTGGCGATGGAGACGACGGGCAGGTCGGGGACGCCGGCGGCGCCGAGGGCCTTGCGGGCGGCGTCGAGTTGGCCGCGTCCGCCGTCGATGACGACCAGATCGGGCAGGTCCTCGTCCCGTTCCAGCACGCCGCGGTAGCGCCGCCCCACGGCTTCCTCCATCGACCTGAAGTCATCGACCTCCCGGCCGGCGCCGCGGCGCACCTCCGCCGTCCCCGCGGCGACGGCGGCCTCTCCGACCGTTTGCATGCCAAAGATGCGGTAGCCGGCCTTTTCGGGTTCGCCATCGACAAAGCGAACCATGGCGGCCCGGGTGTGGCCGCCGGCGTGGTGGCTGATGTCGAAACCCTCGATGACGCGGGGGGCGTCGGGCAGGCCGAGGACGTTTTGCAGCGCCTCCACGGCGCCCATGCCGCGGCGGCTCTGCTTCAGGATGTCCTCCTCCAGGCGCAGTTCGGCGTTGGTGCGCGCCACCTCGATCCAGCGCAGCTTGTCCCCGCGCTGGGGTGCCTCGACGGTGATAGCGTGGTCGGCGAGCAGCCTCAGGTCCGCCTCAAGGCCGGGTGCCGCCTCCGGGTAGGGGATGGCGACGTGGCGCGGGATCGACGGCTGGTTGGCGTAATGGCCACGCAGGAAATCCGCGAGGACCTCGTGGTCCGCCTCCCCCGCGGCGCCGGACAGGCTGAACGGGCTCTGGCCGACGATGCGGCCGTCGCGCTGATGCAGAATCGACACCACGGCGTGGTCGCCGCGACAGGCGATGCCGGCCACGTCCCGGTCCTCGATCGTGTCGGAGAAGACGTGCTGGCGCTCCAGGACGCCCTTCAAGCCCTGCAACTGGTCCCGGATGCGGCCCGCGTCCTCGAAGCGGTGGTCGGCCGCGGCCTGCTCCATGTCGGCGCGCAGGCGGCGAAGCACGTGCTCCGCGCGGCCGCCGAGCAGCGCCTTGACTTCTTCCACCAGCGCCGCGTACTCCTCGGCGGTGCAGGCGCCGATGCACGGGGCCACGCACTTGCCCAAGTCGTAGTACAGGCACTTCTGGTTCGGCACCGTCCGGCAGCGGCGCAGGGGCACCAGGTCGTTGAGGACCGTGCGGATGTGAAACGCGCCGTAGCCATCGGGGAAGGGGCCGAAGTAGGTGCTGCCGTCGTCCACGAAACGATGGGTCTTGACCAGGCGGGGCCATGCACCGGCGGTGAGCTTGAGGTACGGGTACTGCTTGCCGTCGGTCAGCCGGACGTTGTAGCGGGGCTTGTGGCGCTTGATGAGCGTCTGCTCCAGCATCAGCGCCTCCTTCTGGTTGCGTACAGCGATGTAGTCCACATCGACCGCGTGATCCACCATCGCGACGTTCTTCACGGCGGCGTCGTAGCCCAGGTAGTTGCGGACCCGCGCGCGCAGGTCGTTGGCCTTGCCGACGTACAGCACCTGGTCCGCCGCGTCCTTCCACAGGTACACGCCCGGAGTGCGTGGCAGCCGCGCCACCCGTTGTGCCAGCGCTCGCCGGTCTCCAGGCACGGGGCTTGGGCCTTCATCTGCGCGCGCGTCGGTGCCCCCAGCCACGTCAGCGGCGACCGCTTCCAATCGAAAACCGTTATGCCCGGGGCAGAGCGTGCCCAGTCGTGGCTGAATTTTTCGAGGCCGGGTTTTTGCAGTTCATCGTCGGCCTGCTCATCTATGCACTGTGCATCCACTGGGTGGCAGGGATCGTCTTGGGTTCCTCGCGGTTCAGCCAAGCCCTGGTCGTCGCCATCGTCGGCGGACTGCTAGCCTTCGTCGTGGCCATCGGCGCCGAGTCGCTGGACTGGCCGCGCGCCGTGGGCATTGTGCTGGCGCTCGTCGCCTGGGCGCTGGTGGCCTCCGCGCTCTACCGCACGCAATGGGCCAAGGGCGCCATCGTCGGGGTGGCCGCCTGGGTCACCTGGGCCTTCGTCGGCCTGATCATCAACCTGATCGCCGGCAACTAGCTCACCTCTTCCCCGGCGAAAGCCTGCGCCAGCCTAAGGCTGGAGCAACTCGTCGACCTGCACCTGCGCCTCACGGGCGCTGGCGAGGTCGAACTGGAACTCGATGCACAAGTGGTCGATGCCGAAGTTCAACTCGACGTAGTGGAGCATCGAGCGCAGGGCCTCAAGGTCGTACTCGGCGTCCTCGCCCTGCGTCGGGATGTGGTCGTGGAAGTCGAACCCGAGGATCATGTCACCCTCCAGGCTGACCTGCCCGCGGGGACTAAAATCGCGCCTCATTCTTTCGTTGAGGCGCTTGAGCCCCGTGGCGTCCACGGGCCGCATGGTGGTGACCTCGATGAAGTACCCGACACCGTCGATGTACGGGTTGAGGCGCACGACCTGCATCAGTTCGTCGACCGTCGCGACCATCTAAGCACCACGAGCTTGGGCAGAGGTAAAAGGCTTCAGGCCGACGCCTTCGGTGGATGCACGCGAGGGCCGTGGATGACGCTGTGTGCGGCACTTCCGCAGTGGTCCGCAAAGGAATTAAGCATGAGCCACCGGTGGATGCGATATGCTCCGATCCTGGCCCCGTTTTCTCCTGTTGGCTCTCCTGTTGACTGCCGTCGCCCTCGCCGGTTGCACCTCCGATGATGCCCCTGTCGATGAAGCCGACGATCAGAGCGATGGTGGCGACTCCGGCGCCGATGGCTCGGCCGGGGCTGGCGCCGCGGCCGGTGACGAGGGGGCGGGCGCGGACAACGGGACCGTCGAGCCGACGGTTGATCGCTCGGTGGCCCTCAGCGTCAACCAGAGCGCGGGCAGTGTCCCGCTCAACGTGTCGTTCAACGTCGGTGCCGAGGGCCTGGACGACGGCGCGGCGTGGATCCTTTCCTTTGGCGACGGTGGCGACGCGTCGGGTTCCGGCGCCGATTTGCCAGCCGTGGTCAACCACACGTACGCGACGGGCGGCAATTTCACGGCCAACTTCACCGTGACCTACGGCGACGGGGAAACCCTGGGCCAGCAAGTCAACGTCACGGCGGCCTTGCCGCCGGGCGCGGGCGCGCCGGAGGTGGTTCACTTCGAGTTCGGTCAGGCACTCGGCTGCGCCGGTGACGTCCTCGGAATCGTGGACTCCGCGGCGGGCCTCGGCCTGAACTGCCACAGCTTCCGGGAAGGTCCCGAAGCCGACCCGGTCGATGGGTTCTGGCTCCCCCTCGATGAGCGCTACTGGGGCATGGCGCTCTCAAGCACGACGGACCAGGGTGCGGGTGCCGGCGGCGCCGAAGGCTTCCTGGGCGATTCGGACTGCGTGTTCACTGACGCGGACTTCGCCGTCGTGGGCGAGGCCAACGGGGGCAGCGGCTCCTGCGAGGGCGCGGTCCCCGAGGGCACGGCCTGGTTGTTCGCGTACTACTACGCAACGCCCGGCGTCGCTCTGGTCATCGATTTCGCCTAACCACGCGGCCCTCAACAGGGCCCGCGCGGGCGCGCCGATGCGCGCGAAGCGTGGGGGGAGAAAGGGAGAGCCGCTGGCGTGATTTGAACACGCGACCTGCTCCTTACCAAGGAGCCGCTATACCTCTAAGCCACAGCGGCGGCGGGTCAGACAGAGCGAGGTGCCCTGCGCAGTCCGGCGACCCTGGTCACCTATAAGAGTTCTACGAAGGGGCAGCCGCGTGCCGGGCGACGAAGCCGTCCCAGCCGGGCTGGAAGCCGAAATCGTCGAAGCCCCCGACGCGCTGGGCGTCGAAACCGGCGCCGCGCAGCCAGTCGAGAACGAGGTCCGGGTCGAGCAGGCGCAGCCGGTGCACTTCGCGCGTGTGGCGCGCATCGGCGGGGCCCCGGGGCGTTCGCCAGGTATCGATGGTCCGGGTCAGCCAGCCTTCATGCTCTTCGGCGACGGCCTCGACGCGCCAGCCCCGCCCATGGCGCTCGGCGCGGGTGGGCCCGTCGCGGGCGCGCCCCGGTGTCGCGATGTCGAAGAGGAAGACGCCGCCGGGCTCCAGGGCGTCGTGGATGCGCAGCAAAGCCGCCCGGATCGCCGCGTCCGCGTGCTTGACGAAGGCGTAGTTGAAGACCTCGCCGACGGCCGTGACAACCTTGCAGGGCGGCAGCGGCACGGCCAAAGCGTCGCCGACCAAGAGGGTGGCCTCCGGGACGCGGCGGCGGGCCAGGGCAACCATTTCGGGTGAAAGGTCCACGCCCCAGCCGTCGAAGCCGGCGTCCACCAGTTCGCGCAGGAGCGATCCGCCGCCGCAGCCGAGGTCGACCGCCAGCCCCGGCGGGCGCACCAGATCCAACACCATGCGGGCCGCCGCCTCGGCCAGGTCCGTGAACCCGGCGTCGTGGACGAAGGCGAGATCTTCGCCGTATCCTGACCCTGACACAAGCCGACGGAGGGATTTGAACCCTCGACCTGCGGTTTACAAGACCGCTGCACTACCGCTATGCTACGTCGGCGCGGGGCGGGCCAAATGGAGGCTTTACGTGAAGTTACCGACCGGGCCGGGCGGCGCGTCGGCCGCTTCGGGGCCGGCCATTCCTACTCGCCCAGTTCCTGGCTGCGCTTGGTGGCCGCCGCGACGGCGTCCATGACGATGGCATGGAACGCGTTGCGTTGCAGGACGTGCAGGGCGGCGATGGCGGTGCCGCCGGGGCTCGTGACCATGTCCTTGAGCGCTGCGGGGTGATGGCCGCTGATCTGCGCCAGGCGTGCGCTGCCCCGCACCGTCTGCATCGCCAGGCGGGTGGCGACGTCGCGGCTCAGGCCCACGCCGACGCCGGCGTCGGCCATCGCCTCAAGGAGCTGGAAGACGTACATCGGCCCGGTGCCGGACAGGCCGGTCACGGCGTCCATCAGGTATTCCGGCACGACTTCGACGGTTCCCACCGATTCGAAGACCTGCCGCGCGATCTCAAGGTGGTCGCGGTTCGCGTGGCTGCCGGCGGAGATGGCGGTGGCGCCCATGCCGACGGTGACCGACAGGTTGGGCATCGAGCGCACGACGGGCACGTCGCCGGTGTAGAACTCGATGAACCGCGTGGAGATGCCGGCGGCGATGCTGATGATGAGTTGCCCCCCGTGCAGGGTCTCGGGGAGGTCCTTCAAGGCCACCTTGATGAGTTGGGGCTTGACGCCGAGGATGACGATGTCGGCCTCGCGGGCCGCGTTCATGTTCGACGTGCTGGTCGGAATGCCGAGCTCGTCGGCCAGGGCGCGCGCCTTGATGGGGTCGGGGTTGGTCGCCACGATGCTGGAGGTGTCCGTCCAGCCCGCCTTCAGGAGTCCCTGAACGATGGCCTTGCCCATGTTTCCGCAGCCGATCACGGCCACCCGTCGGGTCATTGCGCGGCCAGCGGGGCGCGGGGTTTGAAGGGTTCGCAATGGCCACCTGTCGTCCGCCCATGGAAAAACGAGGAGGTGGCCGGGTGGGCCGGCTCGTCGCCTCGCCCGATGCGTGGTCGGGCTCGCGGTGCCGAGGCTAACCCGCCGACTTGAACCACGTCAGCCGGGACGTGTAGTCGTTGAAGTCATTGTCGGTGCTATCTTCGCTCGACACCACCCAGGTCTTGCTCAGAATGCGTTCTTCATCGGCCGGATCGGCGACGATGAAGGGGCCATGGATCAGTGCCCTGTGGCCGGGTACATCAATGGTCAGTTCGCCGCGCTCAGCCTGGAACATTTTCTCGCCGTGTGTTTGGCGGACGCCACCTCCGGACAGTTGGGCAAGAGTCTTGCCGCCCTCCTTGATGGCGAGCGTTCCGCTGCCTGACGTCATGGTCGACAAGTCAACTTGGTACCAGCCAGGTTGGGCCTCATTCACTTTGACTACGGTCATTTTCATCACTCCTCAGTTTGTTTTGAGCAATATCGCGCTCCAATTGGTATTCTAATCATGTCTAGACGCGCCTCTGCCTGTGTCGGTGCCTGCGACATCCAACCAGATCAATTGCAGCGGATAGAACAGCTGAATTCGCGCCGAGACTTTAACCTTTCAGCCTGCATGAAAAGGCTATGTGGCTCGCGTGGGGTATTCTTCGATGGTTGATATCCCGAGCTTCTCCGCTTCGCATTCGCCGCAAATTCACGAGAATTTCCGGCCCCGGCGACAACACCGAGCCCACCGATTTTCAGCATGGGAGAAATCCCCTCGTTTGAGCGAGTCAGCGGTCCGCCCGCTTCCTGCTTGTAGCCATGCCCGGCGTCCCAGGCCGGGGGGCTCCGGGCAAGCTGACGGACTCGCTAGAGGGGCGTCAAGGCGCGCGGCCGGATGCGGCATCGGGCTCGGGGGGATTGCGGTCATTCCGGCGCGGCGCGGGGGATCAGCCGTCGGGAAATTCCGGAACTAGGTCTTGACGGGGTTAGCTAATGGGAGTACGCCTGTGCGATCGGCGATGCGTCGGTTGTTGGGGGCAGGCGGAGTTGGAATCCGATGAAACAGTACCGAAAGTGGGCCGTGTTGGCGGCCGTGATGGTGACTACCTTGAGTTGGCCCGGCACCCTTGCGGGGTCGGGGCTGGCGACGCAGGACTGCCCAATTGATGCCGGCGTGAGCGTGTGCCTACCGGCCCTCGCGGCGGCGGCCGGCCGGCACCACACGTGCGTGCTGGCTGCCGGCGGTTTCGTGGATTGCTGGGGGTCCAACGGCTCCTCCGGGAAGGCCGATGACTTCCAGGATGTGAGTTACGTCGATGTTGTGGCGGGGGCAGGCCACACGTGTGCGTTGCGCACCGATGGCAACGTCGATTGCCAAGGCTACCATACGTCCGGGCGGATGGGCGATTATGAACGTGGCGATGCCATAAGTGTTGGCGCAGGCGATTGGCATACGTGCGTCGTCCAGACCACCGGGAACGTCCACTGCTGGGGCTACTCCAGCGCGGCCGCCGACTACTTGGGCGGTGACGCGATCCGGGTGACGGGCGGCTTGGACCACACGTGTGCGCTGTTGACCGGCGGCAACGTCCACTGCTGGGGCAGCACTCCTGTCGCCGCCGCCCGAGAGGGCCATGTCATCGACTACACGGGCGGCGACGCTGTGGCGGTCGCCGCTGGCGACTGGTTCACGTGCGTGCTCCTGAACACCGGTAACGTCGAGTGTTCCGGCCGCGCGGCGAACTACGAAGGTGGTGACGCCATCGCGATTTCCGCTGGCCTCCACCATTATTGCTTGGTCCATGTCGACGGCCGGGTGAGCTGCCATGGCAGCGACGCTTACGGCCAAGCCGCGGACTTCGCCGGCCCGGCCGTCGCCGTTCAGGCCGGCGGCTACCACTCGTGCGCGCTCCTGGAAGGCGGTGACGTCGAGTGCTGGGGTCGCAACGACTACGGCCAGGCCGAGGACTGGCACGTGCTGCCGGCTGTGCCCTAGATTCCGCTCAACTCTGGTGAGACCGGCTGGCGGTCGACCATCTACTCCTTTTTCCAAACGGAGGAATAAACATGAAAAAAACAATGATTTGCGCAGTTATTGCGTTCCTGGCGCTCAACCTGACGACTGCCTCCTCGGACCCCGCACCGGAAGCGAGCACGGCCGGTTTCCTGGTCATCCAGGATGGCCAAAGCGTGCTGGCCGCGCCAGCCATGGCCAACGGCGAATCGGTCGAGTCGTTCTACGACTACGATGGCGCTCGCTCCGTCAGCTCCAACACGGGTCTGGAGCAGACCGACACCAGCCTGCTGTTCTTCTGGGAGGGCCCGGAAGGGCTCAGTCTGGTCATGCTCCACGACGATCGGAACGGCGGCGGTGGGCGCGCCATCGTGACGTTCCGGGGCCTGCCCGATGGGGATTGGGTCGTTCGCGACGATGCGGTCCCGTTCGTCCCGCCCGCAAACGACGACTGGCTGTCTCCCGGCTCCAACCCGCCGAGTGTGCTGGACTGGCAGTGGGGGGGCTGCTGCACCGATGGCGGTGCGTTCCGCGGTGCCTTCGACGACCCGTTCCTAGTGACCATCGGCGTTCGCTGGACAGGCATCGACTCGTGGCAACTGGTCGCGGGCGACCCGGCTGCGCCGCAGCGAATCGAGCTCGACCTGGACCGCCCCGTGGTCATCTGCAACGGCTGCCCGACCACGATCGAGGCCCGCCCCGCCGCCGCGGACATCGATACGGCGGCCCCGGACGTGACTCTGTACGCGCCGGACCTATGGGCTCGGCTGACAAACAACATGACGGGCGAGCCCATCGCCGGCCAACTGGTCGAGTTCTGGGCCGGCGGCGATGCCCCGGTTTGCAGCGCCACGACGGACGCATCCGGTGTCGCCTCGTGCGGCGGCGTTCTGGAGCAGGTGCTTGTGGCCCTGGACTCCGGCTACGAGGCCCGGTACGCGGGTGCCGCGCCTTACGCGGGCAGCACGACGACGGCGCCGTTCGCCCTGGTGGATGGGCAGCCGCTGCCCGCCTGAGGGTGGGTCGCGCCGCGAATCGACTCCAAACCAACCGGGGCGCGGGCCCGATGCCCGCGCCCCCAACCTCGCCGCGCCGTCAACCCCTTTCCCCACCGCCATGCAACGCGCGCCGCCGCCTCCTTAACGTCGCCCCCGCTCCCGCGCCCGATGCGAGTCTGCCTCGGGGGCACGTTCGATCCCTTCCACGCCGGCCACCGGAGCCTGCTGGAAACCGCCATGGACGGCGCCGACGAGTTGTTCGTCGGCGTCACCGATGGCCAACTGGCCGCCCGGCCCGGTCGCGAGGTGGCCAGTTGGCCCGAGCGGGCCAAGCGCGTCGAGGCGTTCCTACGCGGCGCCGGCTACAAGGGTCGTCTCTTCGTGCGGCCCCTCACCGACGCGGCCGGGCCGGCGGCGACCGGCGACTACGACCGCATCGTTGCGAGCTACGAGACGCGTGGCGGCGCCGAGCGAATCAACCGTTCCCGCCGCGCGGCCGGCCTGTCTGAACTCGATCTGGTCGTCGTCCCGCCGCTGCTGGGCTCCGACCTGTTGCCGGTCAGCGCAACCCGCGTTCACGCCGGCGACGTTGGCGAGGATGGCGTGCGGCTAACGCCCGTGCGCGTGTCCGTCGGATCGGCCAACCCCGTCAAGATCGCCGCCGTCGAGTCCGAGGTCGCCCGCATCCTTGGCACTCCCGTCGCCGTGCAGGCGTACGACGTGGCCAGCGGCGTCCCGGAGCAGCCCCGCGAGGACCAGACGCTCGCCGGTGCACGGGGCCGCGCCGAGGCGGCCCTTGAGGCTTGGCCCGACGCCGATTACGCCGTTGGCGTCGAGGCCGGACTCAACCAGGACACCGCCGGGGCCGCGTGGTACGACGCGCAAGCGTGCGTCGTGCTGGACCGGTCCGGCCACGCGACCGACGGCTGGGGCCCCGCGTTCCAGTACCCCGACTGGGTCACCCGCCGCGCGCTGGAGGGGGAGATGATCTCCGACATCCTGGGGCCCGTAGCCGGGGACCCGCGCATCGGCGGCACCACCGGCGCCGTCGGCTACTTGACCGACGGCTTGCTGGAGCGCACCGAACTGACACGCATTGCGGTTCTCATGGCGTTCGTGCCCCGTATCCGGCGCTCCCTGTACGTGCAGGAGCCCCGAGCGAGGCCAGCGCCGGGGCCAGCGCCGGTGCGCGGCCCGTCGCGCCAGGCCGACTAGGCAGCCTTGCGAACCAAAGTCGCGGCCGCCCCGGACTCATCCTCGGCCAGGGCGCGCCAGCCGCTGCCCGCAGCCGGATCGACGCCGGAGGTCCGCGAGCCCTTGTACAGCATGCGGTAATATTTGCGCTCGAAACCGAATTTTTCGTAGAGCTTGATCGCGTTTTCGTTGTCGGTCTCCACGTGCAGGCTGAGCCGGCCGTCGGTGGCACGGATGGCCTCCTCGATCAGGAGCGTCCCGACTCCGCGGCCCCGCGCGGCCGGAGAGACCGCGATGTAACTCAAGTGGAACCGGGGGAAGAAGACCTCCAGTTCCATGGGCGTGAGGATCGTGTAGCCGAGCCGTTCGTGCTTGTCGCGCGCCTCCAGCACCACGCCGCGCTCAAATGCCGCGTGCACCGCCTCCTCCATCTCGTCTAGCGGGTCGCCGAAGCGGCCCAGCCATTTCTTCAGTTCCACGAGCATCGCGCCCAAATCCTCGGGCTCCTCGATGCGTTCGACGGTGACCTGGGGTCTGCCCGACGTCATGATCGCCACGACCACGTCGTCCGACTGGATGCGTCCCTCGTCGAGGGCCGCCCCCAGCGCCGCGACCGCCGCCAGGCTGGCCGGGTGGGCCTCAACGCCATCCTCCAGCAGCGCCGCATGGAGTTCCATGAGTTCGTCGTCCTCGAAACCGTACGCGTGGCCGCGCGAGTCCAGGATGGCCGTCACGCACGCCGTGCCATCCAGGGCGTCCCAGTTGACCAGGGGCTCGTTGACGTGCGTCTCGACGACGGCACGGGGGTCCAGGGGCGAGATGCGGTCCTGGCCGCGAGCGACAGCCGGCGGCACAGGGTTGTTACCGCTGCTCGAGCCACCGAAAATCTTGGGAACTGTCTGCGCGCGCTCTTGCGCCCAGGCGGTGTGGAAACCGAGGTGAACACCCGCAAGGGTGGAGCCGTTGCCAATGGGCGCCCCCACGGCTGCGGGCGTCGAGCCGAGGCCCGCGACGATCTCCTCGGCGATGCGGGAGTAGCCGGCCAGGGTTCGCAGCGTGTTCACGCCGCCGGGGTTGGCGTCGTACAAGCCCTCCTGGGCCGCGTACCTGCGGCTGGCGTTGACGGCGTCTTCGTACTGGCCAGGCGCACGGTGGACCTGGGCTCCGAGGCCCTCCATGGTGTCGATGCGCTCGCCGCGGAAATCCTCGGGCACAAAGACGTGGCAGGGCACTCCATGCACATGACAGGCGTGAGCCATCGCGACGCCGAAGTTGCCACAGGACGCCACGGTGAGGCCCTTGGCGCCTTCGGCGACGGCGGCGCCCGCCTCCAGACGCGCGACGCGGTCCTTCTGGGTCCCCGTGGGGTTGGCCCCCTCCATCTTGAGCCGCAGGTGAGGCAGCCCGATCTTGGCGGCCAGATTGGGTGCCCGCAGGAGCGGCGTGTCACCCACGCGGCGTCGAAGGCTGGTTCGGGGGTCCATGATGGAACGCCGACGCCGGCTCCAATAACGGTTGCGGTGTGGGAATCACAGCCCAATACACGGGCCCTCGTCCGTTTTGGGGCCTCTGTTGTGCCTACTGCGACGCGAGGCGCTGCGCGACCGCCTTGGCCAGGTTCGCCTCGGTTCCAGGCGCGTAACGGAAGTACAACTCAGGCTCGATCAGCTCCAGCTCCATCAGGAGAAACCGGTCGCCGTCGCCGCTGGCGTCCATCAGGCCGTCGACGCGGGCGTACGTGCAGTCGGGCACCTCGGCGGCGATGGCGTCGGCTGCGACCCGCGCTACGGCCGGGGGGTCGCCGGATCGGGTGCGTCCCCCGTGCTCCTCCTGGACCCGGATGTCGCCCTCGGCGGGGGTCTTGAGAACGGCGTGGGAGAAACGGCCACCAAAGTAGAACAGCGACCACTCGCCGGCGTCGATGGCGGGCAGAAACGGCTGCACCAGGCAGGGCCCCTCGGGCGTCGCAGCCTTCCGCTCAGACCACGTGTTCCCCGCCTGATCGAAGGTCTCAACGTGCTCGCCGCGCACCCGGGTGAGTCCCTCGGCCGCGCATCCGACGACGGGCTTGGCAATGGCGGCGTCCCAGCGCTGCGCACGCCGAATGGTCTCGACGGCGGCGGCGTCGAAGGCCGGCAGCACCTTGGTCGGGACAATGGCATGGCCGGCGGCCGCCAGTTCGAGCAGGTAGCGCTTGTCGAGGTTCCACAACATCCGCTCGGCGGGGTTGATCGTGGGTCCCGTCCGGCCGGCGAGCCACGCGCGAAACTCGTCCAAGTGCTCGGCGTAATCCCACGGCGTTCGCACCAGGGCCGGCGCGTCGGCCGGGATGTCCTGCCAGGCCCGGGGCTCGGCGCGGATGCCCTCGGCCGCCAGCGCCTGCGGCAGCGCCTCGTCGTCGAACCACAGAGCGGGTTGGGAGCGGCAGGTGGCCAGCCAAAGATGGGGGGTGTTCGTCATGGGTTCCCGTTCCGGCCAGCAGCGATGCCCATCACGTGCTCTTCAAAGTGACCGCCGTCCCATACGCCAGCACTTCGGTTGCGCCCTGCATGATGTCGGAGGTTTGCAGGCGCAGGCAGATGACCGCGTTCGCGCCGAGTTGGGCGGCCTGGTGCGCGAGGTCGCTGAGCACTTCTTCGCGGGCCGTGGCCAGGAGTTGCTCGTAGCCTCGCAGCTTGCCGCCGACGATGCTCTTGAGCCCGGCGCCGATGTCACTGCCGATGTGCCGGCTGCGCACGACGCTGGCGCGCACGAGTCCGAGGGTCCGCTCGACAGCGCCGCCGGCCACCGCTTCCGTGGTGGTCATGAAGATGCGCGGCGCGGCCGGCTGGCCCGGCGCCGACGCGCCCGGGCCCACGGGTGCGGTTGCTGGCTGGCTCAAGCCTTCAGCCCCGTGATCAGCCGGCCCAGGATCAGCCGCTGGATCTGGTTGGTGCCCTCGTAGATGCCGAGGATCTTGGAGTCGCGCCAGTACCGCTCGACCGGGTAGTCGTCCGTGTAGCCGTTGGCGCCGTGCACCTGGATGGCGTCCTCGCACACCTTGACGGACATCTCGGCCACGAACAGCTTGGCGCGGCTGACGGCGTGGGTCCACTGGTCGCGGGTGATCTCGCCGGCGTCGTACGCCTCGCGGGCCTTGGCGGCCTGCCACACGAGCAGCCGGCCCGCCTGGATCTGCACATCCATGTCGGCGAGCATCGCCTGGACGAGTTGGAAGCGGCCAATGGGGCGGCCGAAGGCGGCGCGCTCGCTGGCGTACTTGATGCTCGCCTCGTAGGCCGCCTGTGCGATGCCGACACCGCCAGCGGCCACACTGAGGCGGCCGTGGTTGAGGACGAACATGGCGTTGTCCCAGCCGGTGCCCTCCTCGCCGATGCGGTTGGCCTTCGGAATGCGGCAGTCCTCGAAGCTGAGCGTTGCCGTGGGGCTGCTGCGCAGGCCGAGCTTGTTGTTGGTCTCGACGCCCGTGCACTCGAAGCCCGGCGTGCCCTTCTCGACCATGAAACAACTGATGCCCTTGTGGCGCAGCTCCGGCGCCGTCTTGGCGTACACGATGACAAAGTCGGCGATGCCACCGTTGCTGATCCACGCCTTCGAGCCGTTGATGATGTAATCGTCCCCGTCGCGCCGGGCGGTCGTCTGCATGCCCGCAGCGTCCGAACCGCTGCCAGGCTCCGTCAGCGCCCATGCGCCAAGCTTCTCGCCGCTGGCCATCGGGGTCAGCCAGCGCTTCTTCTGGTCGTCGTCGGCGAAGTACTTGATCGTCGAGCCGCAGAGGCTGCCATGCACGCTGATCGATGTGCGCAGGCTGCTGCAGCCCTTGGCCAGTTCCTCCGTCAAGACAGCGTACGCGATGGCATCCAGACCGGATCCGCCGTAGTCCTGCGGCAGGCTCGCGCCCAACAGCCCCTGGGAGGCCATCTTGTCGTAGATATCGTGAGGGTGCGCGCCGGCTCGCTCCCAGTCGCGCACGAACGGATTGACGTGCTGCTCCACGAACGCGCGGGTCGTGTCCCGGATGAGTTCCTGCTCCGCAGTCAAGGTGAAGTCAATGGCCACGGGCCCGGCAACAAGATGCTTGAAAAAAGGTTGGGGCGACGACGCCGCTAAGGCCGCCGGGTCGCGACGGCTAAGCCTAGGACCCAGAGACCAACGCCAACGACTGGCACGGGCCGGTCGCCCGCTTCAGGTGCGGCCCCCACGACGCCTGATGCGGCGCCGTCCAGACCGCTTGAGCCGCAGAGCCTCTGCCCTGGGGCCGCGCCTGTGATGATTGCCCCGGCGCCGCCGGGCCCCCCAAGGAGGACACCATGGCCTGGGAAGTGGAGGGGGAGGAGCAGCCGACCGCTAGTCCATTAGCACGTCGGCGATCTGGATGTCAAGGGGGCACACCGGCACGCCTATTCCAGCCGTGCCGGAGTTCGCCTTGGATATCCCGCCAGTGCCAGCGGCGCCGGCCAGACCCGCGGGTGTCCCGGATCCGCCTCCTCCAGCGCCTCCCGCAGCAGCGGATGCCGAGGCACCCCCGCCAGCTCCGCCGTGGCCACAAGGGGCATGCCCGCCTGGCCCTCCCAAGGCCGTGGCGTCGGCGCCATTTCCGGCGCTGCCCCCATTGCCTCCCGGGCAGCTAGGACCGACGGTGGGCTTGCCGCCATTTCCGCCAGACCCACCGTCCCCGCCCGCGGCCCGAGCTTCGGCGGAGCCGCCGGCACCACCGCCGAAGGTTCCGATTCCTCCGGGCCCTCCTTGTGCCTCGGCCGCCAAAGCATTACCGCCAGGGCCGCCGTGGCCACCGGCAGTGCAACTGACAAACCCGGATGCGCCGTTCGCCCCGTTGCCTCCATCGGAGCCTGAGTTGTCCGCGCAAGCGTCTCCACCCTTGCCGCCGACGCCTGTTGGGCGGTGCTGTCCGGGCGACCCCTGAGGATTGGTGCAACCTAGCTGGGGATGGCCGGGTGTGCCTGGGTGTCCGCTGGAGACAAGCCGATCCCATTTCTTCGCATCCGATTCCAAGCCCCGCATCCAGGTTTTGCAGGTTGCCTGGTCAGGCCGGGGTATCTCGATATCCCCGGCACCAGTCTCCTGTGTGGCTGGCAGCGCCGCGCAAACCGGATCGCCCGCCGCTGATGCAGCAACGACCCCTGGCGAGAACACGAGCCGGTAGTGCGCTGGCGCGGGCGCGCCGTTGATGATCGTTTGCCCACTAGCGCCACCGGCCCCGCCCACGGCGCGAGCCGGCGCGAGGCCGTCGCCGACTGC